>JBDOMX010000630.1:0-1653 GCA_039831615.1 Planctomycetaceae bacterium | reverse complement strand
GGTTGAGATCTCCTGCCATTTCCAATTGGCGCCGTGAGGCAGACTTCAGTCGTTTCACGAACGTGCTGTTGTCCAGATCATCCATAATTTTTTGCAGCTCGTCACGGACCTTCTCGAACTCTGCCAGTAGATCAGCCTGCTCTTCCACCGCCTGATCGACCTTTGAGTTGGTTTTCGGATTCTGTTTTTTCCTGTCTGCTTTTGGACCTCCCTGAAGAGTTGTCACCGGCAGCCCAAACTTCGGGGATCCCGGCGGAGAATCTTCCGGCTTCTGGTCTTTTTCGTCCGCGGGATGTTCCGGGTTGAATCCGGATTCTTTGTCGACCAGAGAAGGCACCGCTGGTCCGTCTTTCTTTGGTTTGCTGGCAGTTCCGGGTGCACCCTTTGGAGTTGAACGATCGTTCCCGGCCATCGGACCGGACTTCGACTTCTTCGACAACGGGATGGCCTGGGGTGGCTGCGGACGCCTGGGCTGACTGGCTTCGGCCAGCAGATCGGCGACCGACGGCATTTTGTTTTCTGCGATTCCCCGCAGTTGTTTCAGGGCCTGCGCGAATGTCTCGAGATGTCCCGCGAGCATTTCCGGATTGCGCAAGGCCTGATGAATCAGTTGATCGCCCTGATCAGTGACCTGAGAAAGGCGATGAGCATTGGCTCGTTCGGATGAGGCCTGCTGCTGGACCCGTCGCTGATTCTCCCGCGACTGCAATTCGCTGGCGTCCATGCGTCGCAACTCACGGTTGGCATCATGGAGCCGCAGTTCCTGTTCGTAGACATCGTCTGCCCGGCTGGCCCAGCGCCGGAGCTGCTCACTGATCCACACCGCGTGGTCTTCCGGAGTCAGGACGTGCAACACGAATGCCGGGGAATAGACTCGTCCACGTTCCGGCAGGTAGTCCTCGGCCCAGGCCCTCATTTTTAACGACTGAGGACGGACGTTGTCGGATTCGGCACAGAAGGTGGCCTGCGTGCTCAGGTGTTTTTCTTCCGGCGCGCCGGCCTGAACGATTTTGTCTCCTGTGTCTGGAGTCGGGTTGTACAGAAGATGAGGCACGCCGGTCCATTCGAGCCCCATGGATTGCAGGCCGAAGTCATCACCGGCACTCACAGAAAATGTAATCACGTCCGTGGAAAGCACGACGTGCATCGGATCGTCCTGAATACAGGACACCTGCGGTGCCGCATCGTCGACGGCTCGGATGTTCAGAGGAAATGGTTCGCGCGATGACAGCCCCAGCTTGTCTGTCCATTCGAACCTGAATGTTGAAGATTCGTCCACCTCCATCATCGATGTCTGAATGCTTGTCCCGTCGACGGAGGCAGACCCTGTGGAGACCGCTGCTTCCGTCAGTGCACGTGAGACTTCCGCGTTGAAGGCCACGCTGGCACCTTTCACCACGGAGATCGCACCGCCGCGCACATCATGCGTCAGATTCCTCGTGTACTCAAGATACTCGGGCAAAATGACGCTGGCCGTCATTGCGGTGAGTTCCGGACGCGTGACCGGCCGGACGCCGACCGTCTCGCGGACGTCTCCGATACGGACGTAGACTGGTTCGTTGCTGGTGAGTGGTGGAAGTGAAAAATCGAACCTGCCGGCGTCCTGAGTGGCAGCCACATCCGGTTGTCCGCTGAGCAGAATTCGGCCGGAAT
>JBDOMX010000990.1:4282-6813 GCA_039831615.1 Planctomycetaceae bacterium | reverse complement strand
GGGAACACGACGGAGATTTGTTTGAATCTCTTGCTGATGAACGATCAGCACTCTCACCATGGAAAGACCGTCATGTCTACGTCAACGCTTCAGTGACTCAGGAACGTGCGCTCATCAAGGTACGAGACGAAGGCGTCGGTTTCGACCCCGCATCGCTCCCGGACCCGACCGACCCGGAAAACCTGCTCAAACCACATGGACGTGGTGTGATGATCATGAAGCTGTTCATGGACGAAGTGATCTGGAATGCCAGTGGCAACGAGGTCACGATGGTGAAGAACGCTGTCGAAGCGATAGAATGACGATGAGACTCAGTCTCTGTCGGTGCTATTCCCTGCCGGGACGGTATCCCAGGGCAACTCATCGGCGCGATGCGTCCATTAATCGCTATACTAAATCCCCTGGACTCGCGTTCGGGGCAGATCTTTGTTTCTCCTGTTATCAACATCCACAGGTTGTCTATGAGTCTGAATGTTGACTGGGATGCCGCGCTGGCCAGTGTCAACGGCGATCGAGGTTTGCTGGAACTGGTCATTGGTGCATTTCTAACCGAATCAGTGGAACTTCAGGATCAGATATCGACGGCCATCGAAAACGACGATGCAGAACTGCTGCACCGATGTGGACATACTTTCAAAGGCACTATGAGTTCCCTGGGAGCGGCGAACTGGTCGGATATGGCACTCCGGCTTGAACAGCTTGGGGCAACCGGGACAACCGCAGGGGCGCAGCCCATCGTGGATGAGCTGAACCATCATCTGTCATCACTTCTGGAACAGCTGCGAACGTTTTCTGCAGAACAAAGCGACTAAAATGAGCCACATCATTGTCGTCGACGACGCCCTCACCGACAGAACGCTGGTCAGCGGTCTGCTGACCAATGAATTCGAATGTGATGTGCAGACAGCGGCGGACGGCGAGGCGGCCCTGGATTACATCGATGCTCGGCGTCCGGATCTCGTGCTGACCGACCTCAAGATGCCAGGGATGGACGGGCTCGAACTGCTGCGGTCCATCAAGGAAGACTACCCCATGATTCCAGTCGTCCTGATGACTGCTCAGGGCAGCGAAGAAATCGCCGCAAATGCCATGAAGGCGGGCGCGACGAGCTATGTTCCGAAGCGACGACTGGCCGAAGACCTGGCCCGCACTGTGAAACGCATCATCGCTGCCACGCAGGACACGATGATTCCTCCGCAGCTGATGCACCGACTGGAATACTCGAACTCAGAGTTTACGCTCAGCAACGACCCCGTGCAGATCGCATCGGTGGTGGTCCATTTGCAGTGCATGCTGCGATGCCTGCCTCTGGGTGACGAAATCGAACGCATTCGTGTCGGACTCGCATTGGAAGCCGCATTGTCCAATGCGCTTTTTCACGGCAACATGGACACCGGTCTGGAAGAATCCAGGCCGGACGAGGTGCGGCGAAACGAAATATTCCGTGAACGCTGGAATCAAAAACCATGGTGTGATCGACGAATCATCCTGTCTGCAGAGATCTCCCGACAACGCGCAAAATTTGTCGTCAGGGACGAGGGCGAGGGATTCGACACATCGCATATCGATCCAAATGTGATGAGTCTGGATACTGAAGGCGGTCGCGGCCTGCCACTGATGTATACGATTATGGATTCCGTAGAGTACAACGACGCAGGCAACGAAGTCACGCTCATTCGGAACCGAGCAGGTTAGGGACGAAGACTGGTCTGAGTTGTCAGCCGATCATCTTTATCGCCTGTTCATCAGCGTCTTGAGGTGCAGCTCAACACATTCCGCCAACCGGTCGACGTTGTATCCACCTTCCAGACTGCTGACGAGACGGCCCCCGGCGTGTGTCTGTGCGACCTGCTGCACAAGTGACGTCAGCTCGGCGAAGTCTTCGGTTTGCAGGCCCAGCGAACCGATCGGGTCCTCGGCATGGGCGTCAAAACCGGCACTGATGATCACCAGTTCCGGACGACAGCGATCCGCCGCCCTCGTGAGTTCACTTTCAAAGGCAGCCATAAAACGTGATCGCGAGATTCCGAACTTCAGTGGAAGATTGAAATTGGTTCCCAGTCCGGCACCACGACCGGTCTCGGATCTTCGCCCGGTGCCCGGATAAAACGGGAACCGGTGTGCCGAAAAGAAGGTGATTCGTTCGTCTTCATACACGGCGTTCTGAGTTCCATTGCCGTGATGAACATCCCAATCCACAATCAGCACACGTGACAGCCCGAAACGTTCGACGGCCGTCGTCGCGGCAATCGCCACATTACTCAAAAGACAAAATCCCATGGGAGCATCCCTGAGCGCGTGATGTCCCGGCGGTCGAACCAGGCACAGAGCGGTCGATTGCTCTCCCTGCACGACTCGTTCGACGGCATCCACGACGGATCCGACTGCTTTCCACGCGACGTGCGCCGAATCGCGACTCATCACCGTATCACTCTCGACACGCCCGCCACCCGCAGCCGCAGTTTCCTGCAGGTGCTCCAGGTACCGCAGGGGTGGCACCGGACCAGGTCATCCACCTGAGCTGGCACCAC
>JBDOMX010000990.1:0-4272 GCA_039831615.1 Planctomycetaceae bacterium | reverse complement strand
ACTTTCGTGCAATCGGCGATGAACGTGCTCCAGCCGCGCACCGCACTCCGGATGATCACCGGTATCATGTCGCAAAAACACGTCGTCCATATAGAGCTGTGTCACATTCAATTCACTACTCATTTTTTTCCAGGCACCACGTGAGCGAATCTCTGTTTCCAGGCCTTGTGATCTCCGGCCGTGGTACACCAAAGAAACATCTGCCCCGCTTCATCGGTGCGTGCTGCGATCACGATTTTGTGTCGTCCGCCGATGGATCGCAGCAAGGCCGACGGAGATCTTCGTTCAAACGGTGCCGAGTACCTGATCTGACTGAAATCGATCCCGTTTTCCAGCAGTCGCTGATGCGAACAATAATGAGGGACTTTGACGCGGGCAGCGACCGCAACGATCACGTTTGAAACATATTCGTCCGGCAGATCCACAGTGACAGGTTGATACAGTTTCGGGAGCACGGTCGTGAGAGACTGTTTGTTCTTCCACCCAATGGGCCAAAAATTGCTGGACTCATCACCGACATCGATTTCGAGCACATATCCGCTGCGAGGATGCTCCAGCACGCGAAAGCCCAACCCGAACTGAGCCATCGCAATCGCCAACCCGGTGCCGTTACTCATTCGTCGCATGTCGATTGCTTCGGCATCCTGCCGCTCCAACCGTGCGATTTCCTGTGAATCCTTGTGCCAGGTCACGTCAAATTTGGGCGACAACTGCAGGGCCTTCACCGTGTCCACCGGCGATGAAAGGCGAATTTCACTATTCGTTCTCTCCGAGAGGTGTTTCAATACATCTTCGTACTGCGGAACTGACAGCCCCCAGGTCGGACGCAGTCGGATCGGACCGTCGGCTCCGTGCTTCGCCAGGTCGTCCAGGAACACTTTCAACGACGGAGCGTCCCCAGGGCGAAACTGCTTTTTGCCCAATCGCAGAACATCGCGACGATCGACCAGTCCGACGACTTCGACGACGGCTCGTCGGCCCGATTCCCTGGCGCGAATTCCGGGCATTCTGCTTCCGTCGTCAGTCTCGATCGTCACCGAATAGCCGGCATTCCGGAACAACTGTGACCAGATTCGGTCCTTCACACGTGCCGCCACTCCGCCACCAACCAAAACACGGGTGTCAAGATGGTACGAGTCATTCAGCTCCGGCGTTTCCGGAAGGACGACATGTGGTTGCCCCGCTCGCAGATGTGGAGACGGGATGGCAGCAAGCACGAACACAGAAACACAGATCACACGCCGGAAGATTGCTTTCATGGCTGTATTGTGGCGCTATTGACACTGAAGGACCAGATGAATCACAGCCACACAAAAGACCTGGCGATCTGCGCCACGGCTGATCTGTGCGCGCCGCGCAAAACCCCGTAGAATTCCGGCGGACATTCCCTTCAGGATCTTCACGGCATGGATACTCGGAAGCTCCGCTACCGGCTCGAATACGCTGTTTTCTGCACGATCGTGTTCGTGATTCAGTCACTGCCCCTCAAGACCGCTGAGCGGCTGACGGACATGCTGGCAGTGCTGGTTCACCGACTTCCAGGAAAGATCAACCGGCGTCAGATCGCAGTTGACAACATCCGCCGGTCATTTAGCAATCTGTCAGAGTACCAGATCGACCACATGATTCTTGGAATGTGGAAACATCTGTTCCGAATGGTGTTTGAGATCACTCATATTCGTCGGCGTCTGCGGTTGGAAACGGCGACAAATATTCTTGATTTTTCCCGGCGTGAACAGTGTGTTTCGGCCGTGTTATCCGGACGCCCGGTCATCTTCCTCGGCGGACACTTCGGTAACTGGGAAATCTCCGTGAACACATTCGGTCATTTCGGCTTTCCCATGGGAGTGATCGCTCGCGATCTGGACAACCCCTGGCTCCACAAGTGGTTTCTGGACTACCGAGAATCCAGTGGCAACTGGATGATTTCCAAATCGGGGGGAGGTACCGATCTGGTCAATTCACTGGAAACGTGTGGAATGGCATCACTGCTGTGTGACCAGGACGCAGGTGGTCGCGGCATCTTCGTCGATTTTTTCGGACGGCCGGCGTCCACATTCAAATCGATCGCACTTCTCGCTTTGGAATTCGACGCGATGATCATCGTCGGAGGCGGGCGGAGGCTGGAACGCACAGAATCAACTCGAACCAACTGGGTTCCGTTCGAACTTGCGACGGAGGCAGTCATCGACAGCCGTGACTTCGACAGTTCAAACGCCCTGCAGGAATTAACTCAGGCATATACCACGGCCCTGGAACAACTCATCCGCCGATCACCAGAACAGTACTTCTGGGTCCATCGCCGGTGGAAATCCGAACCTCGCCGCGGAAAGCGACAATCACAAAAAGCAGCGTGATATCAGGCCGAGTCATCATCGACTGGTGGCCGGGCCCGGCGCCGATTCCCGCTGTCATCGCCGCCGCGACCTCTGCGTCTCCGACCATCATCGCGACCGCGTCTGTTTCCCCGAATCGACTGCAGGTCAATTTCCATCGCTTCTCCCTGCATCGCCTGAAGCTCGCTGGATTGATCTGCCGTCAACACTCCAAGAACCTGTTTGTTGAATTTCTGATTCAGATTCTGCATTTTTTCGCGTACCTGAGTGAAGTCAGGTCGTTCGCCATTCTGCGATGAAAACGCTTCTCGCATCGCTTCCCACGTCGCACTCTGCTCGCGGCGCATTGATTCCTCAATTTCGTCGATCCGTCCAATCTGGTGTTTGGAAAGATGCAGGGTCGCTTTCATGTCGTCCGACTTCAACGTGCCGATTGGATTGGTCTTCATATTGACCTGGATCAGGAGTTCCCTGAGACGAGCGTTCTGTTCCGACTTGAGCAGTACAGAGATGACTTCATCGGTTTTACTCGTGAGCTCTTGTTGTGCGGCCTGTCGTTCATCTCGCAATTGTTCACGTTCTTCATCGGAAAGATTTTGAAAGGCCTCGCGATCTGGTCGCCCTTCGCGTCGTTCCTCACGAAACGCTTCAATGGCGGCGTCAATCGTTGCGGCCTGTGCTTCATCGAGCTTCAATTCTCCCCGGATTTGTTCAATCCTCAGTAGAGTGACACTCGTGATACCGGCGGCCCCGCGACCCCGCTCACCGAACTGACCGCCTCGGACTCCCCGCAGCCCCCTGTCGCCACGCTGTCCAAACTGACCGCGTTGGCGCTGCCTCTCCCCGTCGGCAGGCTGGGCTGTCGCAGGTGATGGACTAAAGAGTGCCGCGATCCATGCAGCGACAATCAGTGGAAGAATGTGCGTTGACATGAAGAGCAGCTCCAAAAACAGTTTCGCTAAAGTTGATTCATTCCATGTGAGCAGTTGATTCCCGGTCGACAAGCCGAAAAAACTCGGCAAAGCAGTGCACCGTCCTGAATCGGAGATCACCAATTCGGCAACATTGCTAACTCAGGATTTTTTGGATCACGTGCGACTCCTCTTCCACTCCGGTCAGTTTCTGATCCAAACCCTGAAAACGGAACGTCAGCTGTCGGTGATCGATTCCCAGTTGGTGCAGGATGGTGGCGTTTAGATCACGGATATGAACGGCATCGTCTTCAAATCGCGTCGTTTTTTGACCGTCCCTGTCAACAATGTTGTAGCTGTATTCGTCCGTTCGCCCGTGCTCAATCCCGCCCTTGATACCTGCTCCGGCCATCCAGGCAGTGAAGCACCTCGAATGATGGTCACGTCCATAATTGGTCGCGCTTTGATTTCCCTGACAATACACCGTACGACCGAATTCACCACTAAAGACAATCAGAGTGTCCTCGAACAATCCCTGCCGTTTGAGGTCTTTGATCAGTGCCGCACATGGCTGATCGATGTCGTAGCACTGGCCCCTCATTTTCTCCGGCAGCCCGGCATGATGATCCCAGCCGCGGTGGTAAACCTGAACGAAACGCACACCTCGTTCGGCCATGCGACGCGCCAGCAGACAATTTCGCGCGAAGGAGCCGCTCTTGTGTACTTCCGGCCCGTAGAGTTCAAGAGTCGATGCCGGCTCGGAACTGATGTCCGTCAGCTCCGGCACGGAAGCCTGCATACGAAATGCCATCTCCTGCTGGGCGATCGTGGTTTGAATTTCCGGATCACCGATCTCATTCGCATGTTCCTGGTTGAGCTGTGTGACAAGGTCCAGCATGCGGTGACGGCTGGTGCGAGTCACTCCGGCCGGGTTCGACAGAAACAGAACAGGATCACCTGAGGATTGAAATGCGACTCCCTGATGTTTCGAAGGCAGGAACCCTGTCCCCCATAATCGGCTGTAC
>JBDOMX010000716.1:0-6814 GCA_039831615.1 Planctomycetaceae bacterium | reverse complement strand
GGACTATACTTCTGCCCCTTCGCCGGAGTGGTGGAATTGGCAGACACGCGGGATTCAAAATCCGCCGAGCCGACCACTCAGAGCAGGCAGATTTGTGCCGCCAAACATTGAAAAACATAGGGTTTGCGTTATAGTTCCGCGAGTCCTTTTCTTTTGCGCTCTGTCGGAAACGCGACCAAAACGCGACCAGAAAGGGAGTTGTGTGGCCTTTGAAGGGGAGAGCCATGGCTGGCTTGGAAATACGCAATGGACGGTACAACATCATCGTCCGATTCGGTGGCCGACGCTTCGTCCGTTCGCTCAGGACTGTCGACGAGGATGAGGCTTTCACGAGGAAGGTTCGACTCGAAGAGAACATCCGCCTTGTGGAGAGCGGACGCCTTGAGATCCCCGCAGGCGCTGATGTAATCACCTTCCTCCTTTCTGATGGAAAGCTCTCCGAAAAGCCAGTCGCGAACGCCACGCTCACGCTCTCCGCACTCTTCACGAAGTTCTTTGAAGCCATTCCCGAAGGCAACCTGGAAGACTCCACCCTGTCTGGAATGCAACGTCATCGGCGGCACCTGTTGCGACTCCTTGGAAACCGCTTCGCTGTCCAACAACTTACCCTCAAAGATCTCCAGGAATACGTTTCCAAAAGAGCCAAGGAGAAGACCGTTAAGGGGACAGTTGGTTCCAACACCATCCACAAGGAGCTGGTGACATTCCGCACAGTTTGGGGATGGGGTGTTGATCACGGTGCGGTACATGGGATCTTCCCTCGAAAAGGTATCAGGCTCCCAAAGTCGAAAGAAATGCCGCCCTTCCAGACATGGGCAGAAATCGAAAGACAGACCAGGAATGGTGCCAACAGCGAACTCTGGGATTGTCTCTACCTGACGATGCCCGAGATTGAAAAACTCTTGACGGATGTGAAGCGATGCGCGGCCTTCCCGTTCATCCATCCGATGTTCACGTTTGCAGCCTATACGGGAGCCAGACGATCCGAGCTGATGCGATCCGAGATCAGCGACGTCGACTTCGAAAGTGATGTGATCACCATCCGAGAAAAGAAGAGAGTTCGGGGGAAGTTCACAACCCGCAGAGTTCCACTTTCGCCGCCGTTGGCGAAAGTACTCAAAGCGTGGCTCAAGATCCACCCGGGCGGAATTCACACCTTCTGTCATCAAACCGTTGTGGCACGATCCCGGAAGACCAAGCTGCGGGAGAATGGCCCAATCGAGTTGACCAAGGATGAAGCCTCTCACCACTTTCGACAAACGGTGAACGACACCAGGTGGGACGTCATCAAGGGGTGGCACTGCCTGCGGCACAGCTTCATTTCGAATTGTGCCAGCAAGGGGATCGACCAGAGAATGATCGATGAGTGGGTCGGACACACAACCGAGAGCACGAGGAGGCGGTATCGGCATCTCTTTCCGTCAAGTCAGCAGGACGCAATGAAGCAGCTCTTCACCTGATTGGAAGTAGACCTTCAGCCTTGATAGGCTGCAGTTCTTCGTGTGAGATCATCCACTCTTTGGAATTCCTGCGCCCACTTGCCCGCTTATACCCCCGTACGCGACCAGGTCGACACCGTTCGCGAACGCTGTATATGGATCGTTCCAAGAGCCCTGCGGCAGTTCCGGTGTCGTACCACCCACGCGATGCTGGGACGTCGTCGGAAGGCGGCGTGAAGCGAACTCGTTGAGCGCCACAAAGCCGGCAGACGGTGGACCGCCGTCGCGGCAAATGTGAGAATGAAAAGAGTCCACGCCGAAGCGTTGGCATGCGAGGGCAGACCGACGGCTTGTTCCAAGATAGCGAGCTGGACATCGTGATCTGTCTTTGCGCCCTTCAGGACTTCAATTTCATCACGATTTGCTCCTTCGAGGTCATGGGGAATATCCGCTGCTGGCCTCGTGAACCCTCAGAGTGGGTACACATTCCCGAACTGTACCCATGTTGTTGAGTTAGGGGTACGCCTTAACCACTTAGCCCTTTCGCACCCCCGACTGATTGGGATCGAGGTTTGGAAACGGTGATGCTGTAACCGCCGCACAGCATGTCCCCCAATGGGTCGAAATGGATGCGAAAATCGCGGCATCATCTGGTTACGTAGCAACGGGATTTGGCAACAACATCCTGTGTTGGCGCTGGCGTGACCACAAACGTATCCAACATTCGTGCCGCCGGTGGCCTCGATGCCTCTCAGCGAAGTGTAGAGACATTGGGTTGCTCCTTCGATGAAATGGAGGGAGTGAATGCCGTATTGGCTTCCCGAAGTTGATTCCCAAGGCGAGTTGCTCGTGGCTTGCGGCAGCATTTTCCTTGGTGAAGTGCGCAAACAGCACTCTCTCACATTTGATTTGAACGATTCATTCGATTCACAGGGGGTTAGGGCAGAGACAACCGTTTCTGTCGCGCAATTCGCGTCACGTGCCGCGAATCAGTGAACCGTGAATTGATCGACCGAATCTAAGGGATGCGCTGCGCATGCGAGAAGTCAAACAGTATCCAACAACGACACAGGAGGCCCGCGATGAATCCCGCTGAATTGCAACAGCGTCTCGCCAGAATCGAGGCCTGTCTGAAAATACTAATCGAGCAGAAGCGGGTCCAGGAGTGGTATGACACTCGAACGGTTGCGGCGATTCTCGACAGATCTCCGTATAGCGTCCGCGAATGGTGCCGACTGGGACGGGTCCAAGCTGAAAAGCGACCGTGTGGACGCGGTACGTCCAAGGAGTGGATTATTTCCCACGGCGAACTGGAGCGAATAAAGAGCGAAGGGTTGCTTCCGATCAGCGCAACACGCGCGGAGGTGGCGCAATGATGGCTCATATTCAAACGGAACGCATCGTTTCCGCACTCACACAGCGCGGATGTGAACCAGTCCCGGCTGGCAACGGCTACCGGGCGAAGTGCCCATGCCACAACGGCGATTCAGTCGACGTTCTGGCCGTGTCGGCCGATGGGAAAATCTACTGCCATAAGTGCGAAGCCAAAACCGGCGACGTCCTGAAGGCACTCGGCCTGGCTGGTCAACCGACCGGTGGCCGCAACTCGAAAGTCACGATTGACGGCAAACAGGTCACTTTGCATGGCAGCGAACAATCCGCAATCAACGGAATCACATGGTCTGTGTTCCAGAAAGTCGGAGGGACTGAACGTGCTCCGGAGCGAGTACACCCCTACGAAAGTCCCTCAGGCGAGTGTATCGGCGTTGTACTAATCTGGAAGTTCTCAGACGGGCGAAAAGAAACTCGGCAGATTCGCAGGCATGATTGCGGCTGGATCGCCAAGGGTATGCTGGAGCCACGACCGCTCTACCATTTACCAGATGTGATTGCCGCCGATTCTGTCGTTGTCTGTGAAGGCGAAAAGTCTGCGGACGCTCTACGTGTCATCGGGATCGAGGCCACGACACCAACACAGGGTGCGAAGTCGCCACGGAAAACCGATTGGTCTGTACTGGCTGGCAAGGACGTCACCATCTCGGTCGACAACGACGACGCCGGACGGGACTTCGGCAGATCGGTCATTGCTCTGATTCGCGATGTAGCGGCGAACATTAAGGTTGTGGAAATCAAAGACGATTGGTCTGAACTGCCAGAAAAAGGTGACGCTGCCGATTGGATTGAACGATTCGCAGACGTCGACAGTCAGGAGCTGCGGCGCCGGTTTGCTGAACTGCCGAATCACTTTGAGGCGTTCGACGTACCGGCCATTGGCAACCATGCACTGGTGAAGAACGTTACGGTCCCGCCAACGGCGTCATTGTCATTGAGTGTCCATGAACGGGTGCGGGTGTACGTTGACGACGACGAAATGGCGACGAACGATAACGTCATTGATGCGCTGACTGGGACCGACAATCTGTTTCAGATGGACGGTAGATTGGTTCAGTTGGTGCGGCCACCAAAAGACCGTATGAGCGTTTCAGACGTTCTGGTCCCACACTACCTGACTCCTGCATTGTTACGTGAGCGGATAACCAACAGGGTGGCGTTCTACGGATACGACAAGAATGGCGATGAAGTACACAAGTTAATTCCAAAGTTCTGTGCTGAGACAATTCATCAGCGTGGAGTCTGGGACGGTATACCTCACCTCGGGGGAATTGTAGCCAGTCCGGTACTGAGGCCGGACGGCTCAGTTCTGCAGACGTCCGGCTACGATGTTGCGTCTCAACTTTTCGCCGATCTGCAGGAGACCTACCCAGCAGTGCCGCATGATCCGACAGCGGCGGAAGTGGCCGATTCGGTCAACATGCTGCTGGATCTCGTTTGTGATTTCCCGTTCGTCAATGACGCTCACCGTGCGGCGTGGTTGGCTGCAATCCTGACACCCCTGGCGAAACATACACACACAGGCGTCACTGGTCCCATCACGCTTTTTGATGCACCGACCGCAGGCAGTGGAAAAACCATCCTGGCGGAACTGGGCGGCATTATCTGCATCGGTGGCGAGCCGCCTTCCATGATCTGGAAATCTGGTGAGACGGAACGGTCCAAGGCGATGCTGTCCAAACTCATGCAGCGTCCACAGATTATTCTGCTAGACAACGTGGAGTGTGAGTTGGGCGGCCCCACCATCAACAAGTGCGTTACCGACCATATCTATGAGGACCGGCTGTTGCAGAAGTCGGAAATGGCACAGGTGCCAGTATTGGCCCAGATATGGGTCACAGGGAATAACGTACAGGTTGTGGCAGATACGCGGCGACGTGTCTGCCATTGTCGAATTGAGCCCTCCTGTGAGCGACCAGAGACGCGGGAAGGATTCAAACATCAGGACGTGAAGGGATATGCTCGCAGAAACCGCAAGAAGCTCTTGTGTGCGGCGCTGACGATGCTTCGCGGGTACTTCTCAGCGGGGAAACCGAAACAGGATCTGATTCCCTGGGGCAGTTTTGGGGGCTGGTCGTCTGTTGTTCGGTCGTCGTTGGTGTGGGCCGGGCTGCCTGACGTCGGCGAATGCATGATGTCGGGCAACACTCAGGATGATGAGTTGCTGACGGGGTTGGAATTCATCGTGGCGGCGTTTTTGATCCTCGATCCGGACTTTGACGGGTTGACGACGAAGCGGGTCACCGAAGTGCTGCAGAGCGAACATACGACACCTGGACGGGATGATCTGGTTCAGGCGTTCGATTCCCTGACTGACAAACCCATTTCCAAGATCGGAAGTCGGCAGGTTGGGGCGGCTCTGAAGAAGCTTAAATCGAAGGTCTGCGGGGAATACAAACTCACGTACGGGAGGGATGAGAAGCGTCGATTCTGGGTTCTTCGGCCGCTTCAGAAAATGACATCAATGACATCACTGACATCATTTGAAATGAATCCCATTAGAACAGAGGCAAAAAACATTGGTGTTATGGACAGTGGCTCTGATTCAGAGCGTAAAGAAGGAACCCCAGTGTTTTTGGCGCAGAAAGAGGGCCCAGCAATTTCCAGGGCGTCATTGACGTCAGTGATGTCATTGGAAGCTGACACGACGGTCACGCCGCCGCCGGTGTCGGCACCGGGCGAAAATAGGTCCAACACGCTATCGGACGACGATCTGCGACAGCTCGGGAAGATGTTCCAATGAAGCTCGACCGACTGGCACGGGCACGATGCTTTCGTCAGTGAGCCGTACCGCGTCGATCCGGCTGCGGTGCTCACGTCTACTCAGTGGCTGGCGGCATCTCCAATACCGCCCTACCGGAAACCTGCCGGAGAACGGAATCTGAATGAGGTGCGAACAGGGGGCAAACGCCGTTTACATCAGGCCAGCCGGTCTATGGCCAGCAAGCCGAATCTGAGTCAGACCACTTTCAATTTGATTCGACTGCTTCGACCCAATCCCGCGACGCATTCGATGCCCACTGAGATTAGACAGCACACGAAGTGTTGCACCACCGGCACCTGCCGGGGAAAGGAATCCGAATAGGTGCGTTCGGCTCTGCCGGGCTGCGTGAATGGGACAGACACCACCACCCACACAAAGATGAAGATGTAAGAGACGTAGGAAGAGAACAACAGTAAGAAGATAAACAGAACCAAAACATCAAAGACAAAAGAGCAAGTAGAAGGCAAAGACAATCAAAAGTCCAAGTCCAAATTAAGAGTCTACGAAGAGGGCGTAAACAAAGGCGTCTAATAATCAAACTAACGAGAAGCGGACTCCCTGATAAATCGCAAACAATCGCTCAACTCCTGCGAACCTCTGTTGCCACTAGAGCCATTTAATCTTTCGCAATCAAATCTCAATCAAACGCAACGGTGGGCCTGTGGGCTGGTCGGTACCGCGGGCGGGTGAATCCTGCCTTCGGCGGTGACCACCCCATTCAAATGAAAGACACGGCAATGAATAGCACTCCTGAAGTCATCAACGAACTGTCGCCCAAGCGGCTGCCCACCGGGCTGACGCCCCCGGGCTGTCGCGTGCTCCACATCCCGATCCGCGAGGATGTCTTCCGCCGGGCCAAGGCACAAGCCCTGCTCCAGGCCGTGCGGTTTCCTGAATATGTTGCCTGTCTCCTTCGGGACGCCGCAGCGATTCCGGATCAGCAAGGCCCTGAGCTTCAGGCGGAACCTGGACACGCCAACCGACATCCCTGACCGCTCCGCGGTTGGGGTTCGTCACCGGCAGGTCCGGGTATTCGCCACTTCTGCGGCCCCGGCCTTGGCATCAACAACAGCAAAGACAAAGGAAAACAGAATGACAGCACCCAAGGTAAAGGATCATCAGGCTGCGTCCCGTCGGCGTCGCCTCATCCGCGCGAGCGTCCGCTTAGATTATTCAAAGCCACCGTCAATTGATGACTTTACAGAGGAAATGTTCAAAC
>JBDOMX010000528.1:0-6820 GCA_039831615.1 Planctomycetaceae bacterium | reverse complement strand
AGTGTCGAATAATCTCAAGCAAATCGGACTGGCACTCCACAATTACCATGACACTCATCTGACATTCCCTTCCGGCTGGATCGCAGTGGATGCGGCCACCGGCGTTCACAGTGCTGCTGACGGAGTCAACGGCGCTGGCTGGGGGACGATGATCCTGCCACATCTTGATCAAACGAATCTATACGCACAATTCGATTCACACCTTGCGATTGAACACCCGGCCAACACCATATTCCTTGACGGCAGGCCCGCTGTGTTTCGCTGTCCGTCGGACCCGCAACCCGACACCTTTGACATCAATGATGAGGCCAGCGGACTGACTGTTCTCGCCACTCTGCCTGTTGCCAACTATCTCGGGTCGTTTGGGACCGATGAACTGGATGGTTGCGCCAACATGGCCGGGACAGCTCCGGTATCCGCGACCGGCCAGTGCAAGGGGGATGGAATCTTCTTTCACAACAGCACGACGCGCATCCGGGACGTGACTGACGGTACCAGCAACACCTTCGTGGTTGGGGAACGCGTGACCCGTGTGGCGGAAGGCTGGCATTCCACATGGGTCGGAATGGTCTCCAAAGGGGAAGAAGCGTTTCAACGCATTCTGGGTTCAGCGGACCACGTCCCGAATGACCGGGCGGCTCATTTTGATGACTTCAGCAGCCAGCATACAGGAGGAGCTCAATTTTGCCTCGCCGATGGTTCGGTCCATTTTCTCAGCGAAAACATTGACCTCAGTGTCTACAGGTCACTGGCGACGCGAGCCGGTGGCGAGCTTGTCAGCGAGTTTTGATCCGCCCCTCCATGGTAGCCATCACACACCCTTGTATTGCGGCTTGCGCAGACGCACAAAAAAAGGGACATTCTACTTCAATGCACTGTGCAAAGCCGACGTCTGTCCGCTTTTCGTGCGACTCATGCGAAACCGCCACAACGAGGTTCCCAGTGGCGGGGGTGACGAAGGTTGAATGACCAGTCGCTTCCGCCTGCTCTGACAAAGACACCACGATGTTCAACGGGACGTGCCGTAGCGCGATGTATGATCTCTCTCATCCAGCCGAACTACTGAAAACGCGGATAACAATACCGCGACTGGAGTGGGCACTCCGACAAATGCGAAAGAGTAGGATGTTCCCTTATTGTGGCTCAGTGACAATCACGACCCAATACGGTCCGGTGGTTCGGTCAAGAATTGCGTCCCAGTACCACGCAGAGACATCCTGCCAGTGCTGTCCGGCCGCACTTTCAATCCGTTCCCGCACCCGGACCGTCACTCCGTCGCGCGTTGCAGTTGCAGATGACCACCTCGTGGACTGTCGGTCGATCAGTACAGGACCATGCCTGACTCGATACCCGACGTTGCGTAAACAGTCTGCAGCGGAATGCACTGAGCGGCTGTGAGTCGGCAGCCACTGAAACATGATCTGGCGATTGTCGTCAGTGAACCGAGCCAATCGGCCAGGAAACTCCGCGGCGTAGCGTCGTTCATAGTCCTGCAGCTCGATTCGCACGAGTGCATGACCATCAAAATGCGTCGGCCAACCGGGAAAGTCGGTTGATCGCATATGCGCGACTGGTAGTGCAAACAATGGCGCTCCAGCGCTGCAGACACACGCAACTGCAACCGCCGCCCATTGAACATTCAACGGGAGTCGAGGGAGAAGACGCGTTGACGTCAATCCGGTATCAGTCACGGAACCTGTCGACCGCGGGGCGAGTCGGCGGATGATCAGTGTGATCGCAGCAAGCAGCCCGACATAGCAGACCACACCGACCGCAGCGTGCTCCGAGTTTGATAATTCGAGACCGCGAACTTCCGCGAGTACCAGTGATGTTGAACGAACTGCGTTGGCAATCACAACGACGACGAGTGCACATCCGCAGGCGACCACAGTGCGCCCGTTGGAGAGGCGGCAGAAAGCGCTGAGCGTGAACGCTACCCAGCTTACAGCCCACAGCATATTCGTGCCGCTGCACGGCGCATCAATGACGACTAACTGTTCGCCGATTCGAAAGACTGTCCCTTCGCGAACGGCGTTTAGGCCCTGGAGCTTCAACAACGGCGCGGCGAGAATGCCAGTAGCGATTCGGAGCGGATAGCCAAGGAAAAGCGGCAGGCGCGACAGAATTGGCAGGCTCAGCAACAGCAGACCCCACACGGCGACGTGCCTCGTGATTCCAAATACCCAGAGAAACACAGCCAGCGAGGCGACAGCGAGCATGAGGCTGCAGAGTTCCGGCACGCGGCCGAAACTGACCGCAGACAGCAGTACCGGAACGGCCAGCCAACCGGGCTCGACACTTTCACGGCGTTTCGGTCGGTCGCCCGTCCCAAGTAGAACAACGGCCGTTACGAAAGCAAGGTATTCTGGCAGCAATTCCGTCCAGCCGATCACGCGCTGCACATAGAGAGTGACACAGTACCAATGAGCCACGAGTACCAGTGCCAAAGCCAGCCAGACGCCTGTCGGCGTTGGTTTGGCAATCGTCAACGGCGGTGCAGCGGTATTGATGTCCGGTTCGAGCATGAGCACCTGCTGATCATGTGTCACACGGCGATACGTCGCGAACGACTCTGGTGCACAACCAGAGCCACCACCAGAATGACCCCCAGCAGCAGCAGCAGCCACACTTCCGGTTCCGGGATGGTCGGTACCGATTGTGGGTCAACAGGTTCCAGGCCTGCCGCGTCGTACTGAGCCTGGGATTCGAGCACGACAGCGCCGCTGACGGGGGTGACGATTCTGTGCCCGACGGCCAGCGTCGTGGCCCGTTCCCTCTCCTGGGGCAATCCTCTTCGGAGAGCCCGATGCACCTCCTGATTTGCCCAGAGGCGAGCCAGGTGGTCAGATCCGTTCATTTCCGCGGACGCGTTCTCAGTCACCAAGGCCGCAGTCCTTTCAATGACGAACGGCAGACCGCCCGGTATTTTCCGGACCTGCTCCGGGAGTGTGTCCAGTTGCGCTCGGTAGACCAGAACATCCGCACCGGCCGGCAGAGATTCCAGAACACGATTGGGTCCGCTGACGGTGCTCAGGCAGTGAATGGTGATACCGGCATTCGCATACTCGAATCGCTGCGCCAGTAAATCCGCAGAAGTCAGCGAAACCGGCTGTGGCCCATGGAACCAGAGGATATCCTTCGAGCCCTTCCGGACCGCCACATCCCACGCCTCGATCAAGGCAGGAAGGTTGTCGCAGCCGCCATCGGCAGCTCCGCCGCGGAGTCCATTGAACAGGGCAGTTTCCGAATTCATCGCGGAACGATCGAGTTGCACGACCGTATCCCCTGCGACAATGACCCGCAGTTCTGATCCCGAGCCGCTGGTTGCAGGTTCCTGCATTGCTGTCAGCGCGGCAGCCACCACATCGAAATGCGGGTGCATTGACAGCGATCCGTCGACAACAGCGACAATCGAGCGTGTCGGCTGCGGGACGCTTCGACGAACATGCTGAGAAATCATGCGCTGCTCGTCGGCAGGGTCAATGGTTCGTGCCACTTTTGGCAGCGCCGGAAGTTCGACTTTCAAATCGGTGGCTTCGGAGAACTGCTCGTCGTTCCAGGCAGCCTGATACCCGCCGCCAACGCGTTTGACTCCGCGACCGGATACGTTCGCGCCGGTAACCCAGGTGATGTGATCGGCAGCCGTTCGGAAGTTCGTTTCGTTGAGGCAGGGCAAAATGAGCGGCGCCCGGTGCTCGGATGAGGGGACGAGTGGTGCCGTGATGCCAATCCGGATCTGCATCGATCCCGCGGGCGGAACGGGGAAGCATTGCATCAGCACTCGGTCGATCCCGGCGTGCGTCACGAGGACAGGGTCGCGGCGTTGCGCGACGGCAACTTCCTGGTACGCTTTGCGGACCGATCCGGCACCGCCAAAAGCCGCTTCACAGGGTTCGCCGTCGATCCACAGCGTCAATCGCGAAA
This sequence comes from Planctomycetaceae bacterium, assembly GCA_039831615.1. Classification (GTDB taxonomy): domain Bacteria; phylum Planctomycetota; class Planctomycetia; order Planctomycetales; family Planctomycetaceae; genus S139-18. The sequence goes on along the minus strand of JBDOMX010000528.1, from coordinate 2,896 downwards.
CGACTCCCCCAGGTGGCAACTGTATCTGTCCCCGTGCTTCCTGTTCCCAGCGTGCGTCGTTTTGAAACAACAGCGTCCATTCGGAGTACGCCACAAGTGAGTTGGCATCGATGGCAACGTCAAGTCGGGACCTGGCCAACTGAAGATTGTCAAGGTGTCCGCCAACAACTGTTCCTCCGAGGCCTTCGTCATCGTCCGGCCACCATGCCCCGCGCGTCGATGGGGGAGGCACTGAGCGAAACGAGTTTCCGGTAACGCGATAATACACTTCGACCGCCTGCTCCGGAGTGACGTCGCATGGAATCATGTTCGAGATCCTTAACCCCGGGGAGGAGCCTGCCCATCCGTCTCGCATTCGGAATTCAAATGACGGATAACAATACGACAACAGAGAATTGTCGGAGCCGTACTGTCTAAGAAATGCGATGGAATCGGCTCGCGATTCGAGTGACCCATGGACAGCCCGATTGAGACCTGTCCGCGTGAGAATGTCAGGGAGTTCCGGCAACAACAGGAGGGCCAGGGCGATGCCAAAGGCCGGAACGATGAGCGGCACTGGCGAATGGATCGGCGTCGCAAGGTTGTCCTTGAGCCGACAACGGATTGACCAGCCGGCAAGCAGCGCGAACACGGGTGCAAGTGGCAACAATCCCATGCCCATAGCCAGGATCGCGACGACGGCCAGCGGAATCAAAGGCAGGAACACCAGCGAATAGACGAATGATACGCTGAGCGCAATTCCGTTCATCCAGAGCGCCACGGGACGGGTTGGTGTGCCGCCTGCGGTTGTTCGGATCAACTGAAACAGATTCACTGCCGGAACCATCGCGACCAGCAACACATGCACAGGTGTGGGCATCGGATCAAAAAACACATCCGCACACATCTGCGACCAGGCTTCGATCAAGAATGCGATCCCTGGCAACAGGACTCCCGCGAAAAACTCGAAACACACACGCCCACTGTGTGGCGCCGCACGGCCCCCGGTCTGCCGGCCATCTGCAGAATCAGGTGAGTTCATCTCGACAGCTATATTGCAGGTTTCATCGCCCGACTGCACGCCAACGATTTCGCGCCGCATGAATTCGTCATTCATCCCGTACCCAATCCTCAGAGACTCCGGTCGACGACGGTTTCGCGATCATGTCGGGGCAATGCTAACTTCTGACAATAGGCTTTGCAATACAAAGTAAGTGTTCAGGTCAATGCGTCATTTCAGCGTAGGAAATCACGGAAGTACCAGACAGAAATTCAGATGCTCGTCGAACGCACCGACTGGAGCAGTTTTCGAAATGTCGTGGCGGGTTCTGGCTCGCGGGGACAATGAATGATGGGCTCTGGCACTTCCGCCGCGGCCACGAATCAGCGTAATACGCTGTAGACGTGGGGTTTTCGCAGGGGCCAGCTGATGACTGCGGTCATTTTTTTGTTAGCAACGTGGATGACAGCGGTCGTGTATCGGTCATTTGGTCGCTTCGAACCGATGGATGCCCCGACCATCGACGGTTTCAAGTGTGTAGTAGACTTCTCCGGCTTCATCTTCGCCGAATGCCAGGACCGGCATTCCCGTGGATGAAATACTCATGTTCTTCTGCACTTTGCCCGTTGATTCGTCATACAGCAACGCCCAGATTTTTCCGCTGACGTAGTCGGCGTACAGGTACCATCCCTGCAGTTCAGGGATCATTTTTCCACGGTACACCAGGCCGCCGGTAATGGACTTGCCGACCTGATGGTCATATTCCCAGATGGGTCCGATGGACGCGTCATTTGTCGTCGGAGGATTGTTGTTAAAAGCGTACGAGGCTTCACGAATGCTCCAGCCATAATTGCCGCCAGGTTCTACGATATTGATCTCTTCCCAGAAATCCTGTCCCACGTCGGCCGCCCACAAAGCGCCGGTTTTGCGGTCGACGGTCATACGCCAGATGTTGCGGAACCCGTAGGCGAATATTTCAGGCAAGGCTCCGTCGCGTTGGAGGAAGGGGTTGTCCTGTGGGATGGCATAGCCTTTCCCGGCCTGGGTGCGGTCGACGTCGATGCGGAGGACAGACCCCATCCAGGTTTGCAGATTCTGACCGTGTAGATACGGGTCGTTTCGCCCACCACCATCTCCCAGGCCAATGTAAAGGTAGCTGTCATGTCCAAACACAATCGATCCGCCGTTGTGGTTGGGAAACGGCTGAGGAATCTTCATGAGTATCAGTTCACTGTCGGGATCGGCGAGATCGGGATTTTCGGTTGATGCCAGAAAACGCGACACCACAGACACCGGAGGATCATCCGTCGAACTGTAATAGACGTAGAACTGTCGATTGTTTTCATAGTCGGGGTGAAAGGCGAGACCCAGGAGGCCCTGTTCGTTGCCCTTTTTCCAGTCATGAACCTGCTTGCGGAGATCCAGAAACAACTTTGCCTGCCGAGTTTCCGCATCAGCCGGGAAGACATAGATGGCCCCGCGCTGTGTGCCTACGAACATACGGTTGCTGCCGTCTCCTGCATGAGTCAATGCCATCGGTCGCAAGTGGTGGACTAACCCGTTTTCATCGACGCTTTCAAATCCCTCCCATTTCATTTCGGGAAACGCAACCACGCCTTCCAGTGGCAACTTACCGTCGACGGGATCCGCGACTACTCCGTCGTCATTCAGTACGCGAATTTTGATGTTGCGAAAAGCGACCGGATCACCGTGGTCCTGCAGGCAAATATGTCCCTGACGTGCCTTTCCGAACTGAGGAAACTTCGCAAACTTGCTGGCCGCCACCCGTCGATTCCAGTCCTCATCGCCTTTGATGAAATAGAAGTAGCTGACACCGTTCACGGCCACTTCGCATTGCCCGGGGGAAACTCGCAGGTAAACGTGATTCCACTGGCCAGCGGGCCGAGTGGCGTCGTC
>JBDOMX010000656.1:0-6822 GCA_039831615.1 Planctomycetaceae bacterium | reverse complement strand
ATCCGCGCAACGCTGCCCTGCAGATGCAGCGACTCAATGGAGCAAAACCCGGGAGGAACAAAAGGACACGGGCGAACCGACTTTGCCGGTTCGCCCGTTTTTCCTGTGTTCTGCTGCTGGCACTGCGGAGTCGTGCGGACGAAGGCTCGTCTGCAGGCTTACGGTGCGGGGGCCGGGGCTGCACCAGAACCGCCACCACCGGCCGCTCCAGCGGCTCCACCCAATCTTGGGGTAGGAATGCTGGAGTTGTACAGGTCGTTGATGATCTGGACCTCAGAGGCCGGCCGGCTGTATTCGCGTCCGGTGCGGAGCGTCACACTGACATTTTCCAAACCACGTGTCAGTTCCGCGATCGCACTTTCCGTATTGCTAAGTCGCACATCATCGATACCCGGGTCCCGCGTCGACTGAACATAAACAGCGCGGCGCTGGAGCGGCGTTATTTCCAGAATACGTTGCAGGTGCAATCGACCGGGTCGTGTGAGAGTCTGGTCGCTGTCGCTGAAGTGCCGGCTGTACAGAGTGTTTTCTTCGGCCCAGCCATTGGACTTCTGTACATCCATGATGTTGTGCACGTATTGGCGATCAGCGCAGACGTACGGCAACGGCCAGTAGTGGGCGGCATGGAATGTGTGGGAGAATTGCTGACCCTCGCCTGCGGGGCGCGGGCGGGCCGGCCAGATTTTCCCTTTTTTGCACTTTTGCCGCACGCCAGGGGTAATCTGTGCCTTCTCAAACCACCACTGATCTGACCCGGGTTTGGAGTTCGAATAGGGATCGTCGTTTGCAATCAGGCTGGGACCGGTCATGCAACCGGAGAGCAGGATCAGCATTGCAAATGCAAGACTGCAGGGACCACCAATTGTCCTCATTGCCTCACCATTCCGTCAGCGGCTTTATGAGATGGAAAAAGCGAATCCTCGCTCAGGAGCTGCCCCGAAATGTGCCGGCGCGAAGGGCTCCCAATCAGGTCTTCGTCCATTGCAGTCCCTGTCCGATGCCGTCAACTTCGGGCAATCGATGTGTGGCCGATATCCGGCAGTACCCTCAAGGCAGACCCTGGGCAGACTGCCCGTCCTGCGGTTCCGGTAAATCTTGACACCGACCACGATCCAGTTCGCAACGGCAGAAACAGCCGATCCCCGGGATGCCATGAGGAGTTGACAAGTTCGCAATCAAAGTCCATTCCGTTAAGGTGTGTGCAAACGATTTCGCCCGTTCCATTGCGTTTGATTTGCCGATGATTTTTCTGCTCGATAATTACGATTCGTTCACCTACAACCTGGTCCAGCGGATCGGTGAAATTGATGGTTCGCTGACAATCAAAGTGGAGCGTAACGATCAGACTTCGCTGCAGGACATCGAATCTCTGCAGCCGGAACGAATCATCATTTCGCCGGGTCCCTGTACGCCGGCGCAGGCCGGTTTATCGAGTGAGGTGATTCGGTATTTTGGTCCCCGGTTGCCCGTGCTGGGAGTGTGTCTGGGTCATCAGTGCATGGCCGATGTTTACGGAGCACGAGTGGAGCGCGCCGGTCGGATGATGCACGGCAAAACTTCTCTGATTCATCATGATGGCGTGGGAGTCTTCGAGGGATTGCCTGACCCCTTTCAGGCGACTCGTTACCACAGCCTGATTGTACCACTGGAGTCCATCCCTGACTGCCTGACGGTAACAGCCTGGGTTGATGAAGTCGGTCACGGCTACGAAGTGATGGGACTGCAACACAAAGACCACCCGGTCTATGGCGTGCAGTTTCATCCGGAAAGTTTCCTGACCGATCGCGGGTACGATCTTCTGAAGAATTTTCTGGCGATATGATTCTCAGAAATCCTGGCTGAATCCCCAAATCCTGCCAGGATGCAGCCCGCAACAACGAATAGCTGCAGCGGCCGGGACAGTCGAATTCGATCACGGGGAACGTTGCAGCGGCGTTGTGAATCTGTTGAAGTACACACTGCAGTCCCGGTCCGGGAGCCGCGAGAATCAACAGGACAGTGATTCCTGTCTTTCGGGAACCCGGTGGACAAAAGCCCGGCCATGAAAGGGTCCAGCGTCATTGTATTACTGGTGCAGGTTTACGATTTCTTTCGATCAGTAACGACTCAACGATACTTTCAAATCAACAACCAAATAGCTCAACACAAGGGGTTCCGATGATTTCGGTTCGAATGTTTCACCAAATTTCGCCTTTGGCAGTGCTCGCGGCTTTCGCAATGCCTGTGCCGGCGGCCGACGTGGTCCTCAGCGATCGAATCCTTCCGAATGAAACCTACCTTCATCTCACGGTGAAGAATGTGGACGATGCCAGGCGCCAGTTTGCTGAATCGCCATACGGTCAATTGATTGACGACCCGGCTCTGGCTGACTTTCGTGCTGAATTGGTCGAGGCGTTTCAAAAGGTGGCCAGCGAACCACTCGCTCAAATGGAAGCTGAACTTGGAATGTCAGCTTCCGACCTTCTCGATATTCCGTCGGGCGAGGTGTCGATGTCCATTGCTGGTGTCGGGAATCACATGGGGTTAGTGATGCACGTTGATGTCGGCGATTCAGTGTCTCAGGTCGAATCCCTCCTGGAACAAGCCGAGCAGGCACTCAGCCGCCAGCAGGAACAACTCGTTCAGTCGAAGGAAGAATTCGACGGAACGGAAGTCACTCTCTTCAAGGTTCAGCAGCCTGTCCCGACTCCGTTGCTCAGGGAATTTGGCTGGTTTCTACGCGATGGGCATCTCGTCATTTGCAGCAGCCAACGGGTGATGGAGAACCTGATTGCAAACTGGGACGGCAGTTCTTCAGATTCACTGAGTAACAACGAAAAGTATTCGCATGTTCTGAATCGGCTGGAGACAGAACCAGGTTCGGCAGATTCCATATTTTATCTGGACCTGGTCGGCATGCTGACCAAGTTGTCACAGACCGGCTCATTCGGTGATGCTCAGTTTTACGCGGGGATGGTGATTGCTCAGTTGCCCTTGCTGGGACTCAATCAATTGCAGGCAGTAGCCATGATCACAGAAGAAGGGTCTGGAGATTTCCAGATGATCAATCGTGCGATGGTCTATGCAGAGCAGCCGCCAGAGAAGTTGATGCGTGCTTTCATGCTAGACAGGGTCGACGCGGCACCTCCCGGTTGGGTCAAAGAAGATGCTGTCCTCTATATGGCGACGAAATGGCAGGTCTCAGAGGCATACTCTGCTGTCGAGAGTCTGGTGGACAGCTTCCAGGGACCGGGAACACTGGCGGCACTGGTCGATCAGTTGTCGGCATCCGGTCCGGGAATTCACATCAAAGACGATCTGATCGATCAGCTGAGTGGTGAAGTCCACGTTGTCGGTGGGGCGCTCGATTCGTCCACAGGCGCCAATGAAATGTTGTTCGCGGTGGGTGTACAGGATCCGGACGCCTTCAGTGATTTGCTGGCCCGACTCAGCGACGAACCTGGATTTCCCGCAGAGATTCGCGAGTTCCGTGGCTTTACGTTGTACGAATTCAGCCAGGGGGGGCCGTCCATTGGGTTCACCGTTGCCAACGGCGCGTTTTTACTGGCGATTGGAGAGCGAGTCATGGAACAGGTGCTCCGCAATGACGATGACACCCGTCCGCTGGCCGAATCTGAAGAATTCAGGCGAATCTCCCAGCACTTTCCCCCGGATGTTGTTGCGGTCAACTTTGCACAACCGAAAGATCAGTACCGAGCGTTTTACGAGCTGTTGCAGAGCGGCAACGTGGCTGAAAACTTTCCTGCGATGGACGACATCATCGCGGACATCGATTTTACTACGCTGCCTCCTTTTGAAGCCATCAGCAAATATCTGCTCCCAGGGGGTGGATTCACGGTGGCTGACGAAAATGGCTATGTGTCAGAAGCATTCTCACTTCGTCCGTGATCTGTCACTCAGGACAGGAACAGCCGGGAACGGCAGCAGCACGACTGACCGTGTGGATGTGCGACGCGTTTCCAACTGAAGACACGCGCCGCCCCACACGGATCATGTTCAATGCCGGGATCAAGCCGTTCGGATCATCAGTTTCGGCTTCCTGAAGCGGGTTCGCCGGTCATTCTTTGGAAGAACGGTAGCTGCGAACCGGCAACCGGTTTGTCGGAATCTGCAATTCTCCCAGGAGCATTCAACCCGATTCATGAGGGGCATCGTGGACTGCGCGAGGCGGCAGCTGCGTTTCTGGGTCGTCAGGTGTTCCTTGAGTTGTCGATCTGCAATGTTGACAAACCAACGCTGAGCGCGGACGAGATTCATCGACGGCTCCAACAGATCTCAGACTGCCACGTCCTGCTGACGAATGCTGCTCTGTTTGTTGACAAGGCCCGGCTGTTTCCCGGCTGCTGGTTCGTGGTGGGCTTTGATACTGCGGAACGAATCCTGGATCCGAAATACTATGGTCAGGATGTGAGGAAGCGAGATCAGTCGTTACGAGATCTGCGTTCAGCAAGTGTGAAATTCCTGGTTGCCGGTCGAGTTGACCTGCAGCGTGAGCCTGTGGTTTTTCGCCGGATGAGTCAGTTGGCCGTTGAGCATGATTGCGATGATCTGTTTGTCGAACTGCCGGAATCGTGGTTTCGTGCTGATACCTCATCGAGAGCCATCCGGAAGCAGGAAAAGTACGGCGGCACTGAATCAGTGCCTGACGCCGCTATCGCACCGGATCCAGGCCAAGTGCCCGGCGGATGATGCCGATCTGACCGGCGTGGATCTGTTCATGCAGCGGACAAAACATGATGGCCCCGAGTTTGTTGGGCCACGCCGCCCATGGGAGGTCAACTTCTTCGAGCAGCACTTCCGGCTCAATCTGAAGCAGTTCGGTCAGAGCGATGTCGTGAATGCGTGTGAGACGGGCCACCAGTTCATCAGGTGCAGGATGAGCGTCCGGGTCGCATCCGGGAGTCGACTGACGACTGTATGCTTTGCGGAATTTTCCGGGAACCAGATCCAGGTCTTCGGGACGACGACCACGAATGCGAAACATCAGCAGGCCATACTGACTGACCGCAAGGTGTCCGATCTGCCATGCAATATTCGTGGGAAGACCGTCCGGGATTTCGAACCAGCGTTCCGGCGGAGTTTCGTCGAGCAGACTCAGGCTGTATGTGCGGGCGAAGCGAATCTGTTCGATGGTTCCGGTCAGCAGAGTTGCGGCGGTTGTTGCATCGGGAGTGGCTGACATGGCGGTGTGCATCATCGGAAGAGGGTGTTGTTTTCCACTGCGGGGCGTCACCAGACGGACTCGTCCTTCGCGAGTGTCGGTTGCAGAGCTGACGACGCGAAGCTGATGGTCCAGCCCGCCTCGGATGGCTGGCTACGCGCACTGGTGTACAGGTTTTCGGAAGAATAACCTACCGTCGCGGACAGAAAGCAGATGTCGGGAACTTCACCACGTGTTCTGCGTCGCTGTTTCCTGGTGGAATTGAAGTGGAAATCACAGATTCAGATGTCGAACCTGGCCCCGGCAGCACAGAATGATCGTCCCCGTAGTTGTCGTGAGCAGCAGTTGGTCCTGCAACAACGAAGAAGTCTGCGATGAATGAAATCCGGGAATGCGTGAACGCGGTCCGTCAACGGCAGCAGCGGCAGTGGATGTGGCACTGTGCGTCGGCTGGCCTGGTGACAGCTGGCCTGGCGGCCTGCCTTCTGGCGGTCGCACGATCGATCCTGTGGCCTGAAATGTCCTGGGCCTGGGTCGTCGGAGTTCTGATCACAGGTCCGGGGCTGGGGGCGATCTATTCCAGAATTCGGGCCTGCGCCGAACGCGATGCGGCTGCGGCGATTGATCGAACGTACGAGCTAAAAGATCGTGCGACGACGGCCCTGGGGTTTCTGAAAGGGTCGGCGGTACCAACAGTCTGGCAGCGGCTGCAGCTGGAAGACGCAAAACAACACCTGGCCTCGGTCGAAGCGCCGATGGTCGCGCCCATTCGAGCACCTCGATCCTGGGTTTGGGCGCTGAGCATCACGGCTGTCGCCTTGATCATGGTGTGTGCCGGCACTCGCACCGAACTGGCGATGGCTGAGATCATTCCGAACAGCGTCGTGACGGCGCAGGCCAGCCTGCTCGACGACAGTTTGAATGAACTGCATGAATTCGACACGGACGGGATCGATGTGGAGTTGGAAGAATTGCTCAGGGAACTTGGCGAACGGCTGGATCAGTTGAAACGGCCAGGTGTGGATCCTCGAGAAGCCCTGGCCGGATTATCGGAAATGGAATTTGCTCTGCAGGAGAAGCAGCGGCAACTGGAGAGCTCCGATACCGAAGCCCGGTTGGCCGATATTGGTGCAGCACTCTCACTGTCCGATGAGCTGCAGGTGGCAGGTGAAGCGATGGCCAACGGGGAGCTGGACAAGGCGGCCGAAGTACTGGCCGGACTGGACTTGCCCAAACTGGATCGCCAGACCGAAAAGGCGATTACTGAAAAACTGAACGATGTTGCGATCAATGACGGCAATGCGGCCAGCCGCAGGCTGAAGGAGGCGGCAGCACAGACCGCTGCCGGACTGAACAAGGGGAACCGCAGCAAATTCCGTGACGGGATGGACGGTCTGGCCGGCGAATGTAAGAAACAGGGGCGTCGGAACAAACTCGCTGATCTCCTGAAGAAGCAGTGCCGGTGTCTGAGTGAATGCAAAAGCGAGTGCGAGTCTGAATGCAAAGACGCCAGCAACAGCAAAGGGAAGGGGGGAAGCGACTGGGGGACAGGCACGACGGATAATGATCCAGGTGAGAGTACGATCAGGTTGAATGCGGATCAACAAATGAAGATCACTGGTCAGGAATCGCCCGGCGGTGAAACGGACGTTGAAACCATG
>JBDOMX010000904.1:0-1658 GCA_039831615.1 Planctomycetaceae bacterium | reverse complement strand
CCGGTCCGCATCCTGGTGGCTCAGAAGTCGCCCCAGCCGTTCGTCAACTATCCGGCCTCGGTCGCTTCTTATCTAAAACGCATGCAACACGGAAAACAGGTGTATGCCTTCGACGCCTCGAAAGACTTCGATCAATGGCAGAACAGCGCGCGGCAGGCTCTCATTGAACTCACCGGCCTCGAGCGGATGAGGACGGACCTGGGCAGCTTCGAACCTGAGGTCAAGATCGGTCAAACAAAAGCAACTCGGGATGCATTCACGCGCGCACTCTGCTCGATCGAGACGGAACCTGGAGTGGTGATCCCGTTCTACCTGCTGATTCCAAAGGCTGCGGACAAAGACCAGCCGCGGCCACTCTTGCTCTGTCCACACGGTCACGACAACCTCGGGCTCCATTCCTATGCCGGAGCGTTTCAAAATGAAGCACATCGCCACAAGACACTGGCCAAAGACGGTGATATTGGAGCGCAGGCGGCGCGGCGCGGGTTCGTGGTCATTGTGCCGGCAACACGCGGACTGGCGGCTGAGACATTGCTGCCTGATCCCAAAAAGCGGCACGGCAATCGTCCCTGTCGAGCGCAGCTCATACACTGCCTGCTTGCAGGACGTACTCCCCTTGCCGAACGAGTCTGGGATATGCAGCGCCTGCTCGATTGGGCCGAGAAGCATCCATTGATTGACTGCACGCGGATCGTGATGACTGGCAACTCCGGGGGAGGCGTCCTCACCGCCTACACCGCCGCCATTGACAAGCGGATTCGGGCGGCGATCCCCAGCTGCTCCTTCACTTCTGTGATGAGCAGGGAAGGATTTATCTTCCATTGCGATTGCTGCCTGGTTCCCGGATTGCGTGACTGGGGCGACTGGAAGGAACTGGGAGGACTGGTGGCACCACGTCACCTGCTGATCGTTCACGGAGTGCATGATGGCCTCCACCACCGACCCACGATCGACACACTCGGAGCACAGCTCAAGGACATCTACAAAGCGGCGGGCGTCCCCGGTCACACGGCCTTGGAGTGGGGCAGCAGCGGGCACCGCTTTTACCCGGCAAAGATGTGGCCCTTCATCGATCAGGCGATCGCTGAAAAGAACTAGCACCGCGGGCAAGCGAGCCCCCGTCGTCTTTTGAATCACACGTCCGCGACCGTGCCGGTACTGTTGCCGAATGTGTCGGTCTCGACGCCCAGGCGCTGAAGCATCGTGACAAACAGATTCGCCAGTGGAATATCTTCGTGGCGGATCTCTTTCTGCCACGGCTCCCGGCCACCATTCCAGGGACCGCCGGCCGGCTTTTCAGGCCCGTAGTTCAGGTACTGACCGTGTTGGAATCCCAGGCATTTTCCGCCGGCAAGAATCAATGGGTAGTTCCGCGACAAGTGAAACGCGCTGGACGCCGATCCGAACAGGATCAGTGTGTTGTCCAGCATATTGCCAGCGCCGCCAGGCTCCGGCGTTCCTTTGAGTCGACTGACAAAGCGACCGAGTTCTTCGCTGATAAAACGGCAATACGTTCCAAAGTTCTTCCAGCCATCGGGGTTCTTTGTGTTGTGTGACAGTTGGTGTGTCAGATTGAAGCCGACAGCCCGAGCAAGATAGTCGCTGATACCGACACCGTTCTCACGACCAAGCTGGTATGTCGCAACACGTGTCGAATC
>JBDOMX010000257.1:0-28685 GCA_039831615.1 Planctomycetaceae bacterium | reverse complement strand
CGGATGACAACGTGTCCCGGATCGCCCGTATGACTGTCAACGGCTTCTCGCAAACCGTTGCGAATACCATCCAGCAGCCGCCGCCGGTCTGCCTCGTCAGGCTGATCAGCTTCCTGCGGCGGCATTTGTTGCTCCTTGAGCTTATCCACCGCCTGCTGCCACTTCCGGAAGTCGACAGCAAACGATTGATTCGCTGCTAAACGCTCGAGGTTGATCCCGGCAGCAGCCTCCTCGTTTCCATGGCAGTCGAAACAGTACTGTTGCAGCACGGGCGCAATGCTCGCGGGCTCGGCTGCAACGAGTTGAGGCGCCGACCAGGTCACCCCCCAGCAGACAAGGGACGCAGCCAGACTCCACACAATCGCGGCAGGACGATGTTCACGTGTCGCAATCGGGCGGCTCTGCTCGCAGCCCTCAATCGAATGTAACCCGAGCATTACAGTTTCTTATCCAACCAGTCATAGACTGAGTGTCTTACGGTGTCGGGGAAGTCATGTTCAGAATCCGGATACTCGACGTGCAAATTGTCATTCGCACCCAGCAGCCTGTACACCTTATTTGCTTCAGCAACCACTTTCCGCACGCCGGTTACGTCAAAATTACTGTCGTGCAGCGGTGCGTTGATGAATACCGGTCGAGGCGCCAGTGCGGCAATGACCTCGTAGAAATCGAAAGGAACTCGGTCCGGATCGTTGCCGTACTGGTCACGAATCCGCGGCATATACCGGTCACTCGTCCACCCGGCCAGCCTGCCACCATAGTACTGATGAAAGGCGGTGAATCCACAACTGGTCACCACGGCACGCAAACGCTGGTCAAATGTGGCAGTGAACAACGCGTTGTGCCCTCCCAGCGAATGCCCAATGCAGCCAATGCGGTCATGATCGACTTCGGGCAGCGACTGCAGTAAGTCGACCGCTCGCAGATTGTTCCAGATGGCTTTCATCGACCCGCTGTCATAGAGCGGGCCCTGCGTCTTAAAATCGAATTCATAATCTCCGAAGGAGGGATAGTCCGGGACGATACACACATAGCCACGCTCCGCCAGCTCGTGTGCGTAGTGCAATGTCGGCCGTCCGCCCAGGCCGGCTGGCTCATCTTTTCCGATTCGTGTCGTCTGATGCAGACACAGCATCGCCGGTCCAGGCCCGGTGAGATTCTCCGGTACCAGCAGCCAGGCCGGGACACGATCCCCCGGCTCTGACGCATAGGTGATCCGGTGCCGCTTGTACTTCGCTGCAGGCACGGTTTCCATCCAGCGGATGGCGAGCGGCACACGACGGGATGACGGAGGCAGGCTGCCCATCGCGCATTCCATCCCGACGAGCACATGACTCCGCCGAAGTGCCCACTCTGCCGGGGATTCGACCGATTTCGACTGACCCTGTGAATGGGACACAACAAGCAGCTGCGAATGGTCGTCGTACTCGGGCGAGTCCGGCGTTGCAGTGGGAGTGCCGTCGCCGACCAGCAGGTTCTCGAACCAATACAACCCGCTGCGCCCGGGACCCACAATGTCCACATCGCCGTCACCGTCTACATCGTTCGCCTTGGGGTCCAGTCCGAACCCTGCGTCGCCTGCCGGCGAAATGACTCCGCGATGCCACGTTCGGCTGGTCCCGGTGAATCGATACCAATACGCGACTAAGGGATCGAGTTCCCCGGGGTCGCGGCCTTCGTGGCCCAGATACCGTTTGCCGGCAATCAGCTCGGGTTGATCGTCATTGTCGAGATCCGCCAGCAGCAGACTGTGTGCCTGTGACCAACTTGTGTCGATCGTGTGACGCTGCCATTCCCGCTGACGGTCGTCACCTGCTGTCTGCTCCATCCAGAACAAGCCGATGTTGTGTCCGCGCCCCCAAATCAGGTCGTTGTCACCGTCGGCATCGACGTCCTGGACAATGATGGGAATGCTGCAGTCTCGTCCCATGTCGAACTCAGCATGCCAGATCCAGCGATCGGTGCGTCGGTCCGGCGGTGCTTCGAGCCAGCCGCGGGAGCCGACAATGTCGTTGCGTCCATCCCCGTTGATGTCGCCAAACCCGATGCCATGCCCTGCGACTTCACTCGGCAGTTCGTGGCGGATCCAGCGTGCACTGAACCGGCCCGTCGCATTCTTCGCGGTCGCCAACTCCCACCATGCGGCAAACGGCCGTCCATCTGCCGTACGGACACAGTTCGGCAGTACGTCCGGTGTTCCGTCGCCGTCGACGTCCACTAAGCGCGCCGTTTCCATCCCACCGGGCGTGTCAATCAGGTGCTTTGTCCACGCACCGAGCGAACGGCCCGGATGCTGGACCCAGTAAATGGACTGACTTCTCCAGTTCGCGCTGACGTAATCCGTCCACCCGTCCCGGTTCACATCCAGCGGCAGGTGTGCGTAGTCGTCGTACCTTCCCCGTATCATTTGCACTTCGCGCAGGTAATGTCGCTTCCACGTGGGTGCTTCATACCACCATCCTCCACAGACGATGTCCATCCTGCCGTCACGGTTGACGTCCATGACTGCGCAGGCACTGTAAGTCGATTCCGCATCGATCAGGTGGCGTCGAAACGACAGATCATTGGCGACGAGCTTTGCATTCAGGATGAGACAAACCACCACAGCGGCCAGCCTGCTGATCAAACTCAGGTGCATCGTCAGGTTCGCTCGAGTCATCAGGATCCAGTCAGGCGACATAATTTTTGTGGTCAGGTCCACATTCCGCGTTTCAGTCGGCGCGTTCGGCGATCCGTTGTTTCAGCGTCTGAATTCCATCGCGGTAGACCTGCATCACTCGTTCGAGTTCTGAGTCGTTGGCGAAGACAGCCTGAACACGTATTTTCTGCAGGCTCTCTTCAATCTCACCAATCAGTTCCAGGGCAACTTCAGGATGAAAGGGGCGCTGGCCCTCAAGATCGACGTACACCGGGCTGGTGTGAGCGTTGATGGGTCGGTCGAATTCATTCTTTGGACCTGCGACCGGTGTGCGGGCTGCCAGCCAGCTGGGTTCATCGATCAGAACGCGGCTGTCCCACGTTGCTTCAAAGTGGCCGTTTACCGATTTCGCAGCCACGCTGTCGATGACCACACCGTTACGAACGATTTCCAGACTTTGAAAGTCGCTCCGGCCAACCGCTCGAGCAGTCACTTTCAATTCTCTGGACTGCGACAGCTGCAGTGTGTCGCCGATGGGATGGTCGTCGACTGTGAGTTCCAGGAGGGGACCGTTGGTGATGAAGGATCGACCCGATGCGAGTTGCTTCAGCCATGCTTCGCTCGTGAGTGTCTCATTGAGCGGCACGTAGACGCGTGAAAAGTCTTCGATGAACCAGTCGGTCCCGGTGGAAAACGGGATTCGCATGCCAAGATTTAGGTACCGGTAAAACGATTCTTCATAGTTGCCGCGACTTCCTCCGTCGAAAATGTTTTGAGCATCGAGGCGCCCGCCCACCCAGTTGGGAATATCCTCGAAACCAAAGTTATTGTGGCACCAGACAATCGTGGCCCCGTCGTTGCGAGCTTCCTGGATGCCGGCCTTCAGCGGAATGCCGTCTGTCCCGCTGCGCATGATTCCGGGACCGATGCTGACGGGCCGAATCAGTTTCGCGATGTCCAGCAGCATGACATGTCCGAAGCCTTCACCTCCGCGACCAAAGTTGTGCCTGTGCTCTTCCCCAGGTCGCAGAATGACGTCGCGATGCGTGATTCTCTCAAGAATATTGTCAGACAGTTGCTGCTCAACGATTTCGTTGGAGATGTATTTTGTTTCATCCGGAATGCGACGCAGGTGCGACAGATAGACCAATTCCAGTCCATCGGCTTCCGGGACTTCGTGCAGGTAACGTTCCGCGTCGATGCGGGACCGATCCATCAGGTGTAAATGTGTGTTTGCATTTCGCCAGCCCCGTTGCTTCGCGTCGTAGAACCGACGCAGCTTCAGTGTCACCTGATGTTTTACGTCCTCCGTGGTGTCCACATCAGTCACACTGAGCTCGGTCTGCAGCCCTCGCAGCGCTTCGATCCGAAGTTTCCCTGCGGGCACCGTGATTTCTGCGACAGCCTGAGTTGTCTGCCAGCCATTCTGTCGGGGAATGAGTTCTGGTGGGCGGACGTGCTTCCCGTTGTCCTGACGAGTGATGCGGACGATCCCGGAAAGTGGCGCACCCGTGTCAGCGTCGGCAAGATGAATGGTCAACCGTCGTTGCGATTTTTCGGCGGCAGCCAGCCGATCTTCGGCGATCACCGGACTTTGCAGCAGGAAACAACCCAGCAGCAGCAATTGGCAAACGGCGGTCCGGCCTTGAACGAGTTTCATGGTGTGGTGCCGATTCAAGGTGAACGGGGTAGCTTGAAGCATTGTCATCATTCTCCTGTCGGGGATTTCCGCCAGGCCTGCTGCAGGCGTCGCATCACACAACGGGTTGTTGGGTCGATCGGCAGATGCATTCGTGCCAGCCGGGGATCGGCTGCACAATCATCTCACCGACTTTGCCCCTGCTCTGCATCATGACGCCGCGGGCGACCAGCAGCAATGTCGTGTTCATTTTTGCACGGGTTCCACCGGATTCCAACATAACTGGGGACATCCGGTGTGGCGCCCAATCGCCGACCGACATGGTCGTCCCTGTTCGCTTTCCGCGGATTGTTGTGTCGGTCACAATCGGCGGTATGCATTCACGTACGGCACAACTTCCAATTCCAGCTGGCTATAGTCTGACACGCAGCCTGTAGTCACTCGGTTCGGGGCGCCGGGATCCGACGGTATCGGTCGTCGGCGGGCAGCTGTCATTCAGTATACTGACGCCGGATGGCCCGGCCATCGTGTGTGCGGCAGCTTCCGAGAGTCTGCGGGTCAGACTCGCGGGGACCGGAGTCGACTGGCTGGAGCCTCGACTGCCTGAACTGTTCGGGCTCCACGATGCCCCTCCGGAATGGGAGCGAACAGGGCCGCTGCGAGACCTTGACAGACAGTATCCTGGAATTCATTTGCCCCGCCTGCCCGTGATCTTTCATGGCCTGGTTAAACGGTGATGAACACCTCATCCGGTTTCTCACACGAATTCCAGGCATCGGTGACTGGACGGTTCAAGCTTTGCGCGGGTCGTGTCTGGGTGATGCGGATGCCGTGGTCACCGGCGACTACGGTTTACCTCACGTCGTTTGCTGGTTTTTTCGGCGGCAGGCACGTGGGTCGGACGAAGAAATGCTGAAGTTACTGGAACCGTATCGTGGGCATCGGTATCGCGTGCAGCACCTGCTGACGCTTGCCGGGATCCACGCACCTCGACGCGGCCCCAAATTGCGGATTCGCAGCTGGAAATGACCGTCGGCAATTTGCCGGTTGAAGCCCTGAATCGATGGCAATGAGAACGAGGGATTTCAACTCCGAGGCTTCGCTGGAAATCGACGATGAGTTACGCTGGATTGGCAGGAGCAAGGCACGCGGAGATACTGCCGCCGCCGTGTCCTCGGCACGCGGTGCGCCCGTCGTCAGCGGAGCGAGCATTTTTCTCCTGACCTTTCCGTACAGGAGTACGCGAATACTGACAACGCCGAATGCTTTGCTACTTGGAGCGAATGAGGTTGTGATGCTGGACGTTCGCTGGTCATTTGCAGGCGACGCGCCAAGAATCCAGACCACACCTGATGAAAACCTCAGTGGAACCCTGACCATGACGACTTCATCCAGACGTTCACACCTGTGTTATGTGGTCACGGCTTTGTTGACGGTCTCCATAGCGGCCTCCGGGGTTTCTCACGTGTGCGCTCAGAGTGGTGACGATCTGGCCAAAGGTCTGTTGCGGGCATTGATCGAATCAAGGCTCGAAAAAGACCGTCGGCAGCGGGTCGGCCGTGACCCCTTCCGGCCGGTGGGGCAGGCCACTCGGGAAATCGAACAACTGCGAACAATCTCAGCAACCTACGCACAGGAGGCCACGGCTCTGTCGGCAGTGCTGAACACTGATGCGAGACGGGACTATCATGTGCGCGAACATCTGCCGGCCACTCTGCAATTCGAAGCGACGGCCGCAGTTGTTCGTCAGCAGACTGCTGCAGCGAGAAACCATGCGACGCTTGCTGACACCTATCGGCAGCTGAATTCTCAGTGGCTCACGTTGTCGCATCAATTGCGTGGTCAGCATGGCGTCAGTCCCCAGGCAACCTCAATCCTCGATCGCATCGGCGTTTTGGACCAACAGTATTGCGCACTGCTTGGCATTCAACAACAATTCGACCATCGACAACTCGTGCGGGCGGCTGATTTACTGTCGGCCGAATTGCGTCATCTGGGGGAAGCATTGCAGTACGCAGTCCCCGCATCAGCGACGCGTGCCCGACTGATCCGGAACCTGCAGCGACTGCAGCAGCAGGCCGGCTATTTCGCGAACCTCGCCGCTGACAATCCACAGCTGGAACAGGTGGTTCGCGAATACCAGAGACTGTACCAGAGCTGGGTCGGTCTGGAAGTCGATCTGGATCGGTACCGCAACCGGTCGGTCACCCGCGGTGTGCAGCGTGTCGCCGCGGCACAGCAAACGGTTCATGGGCTGCTGCGGCTGGACTTCGGCCTGGACAAACGGTTGGTACAGCACCTCATCCGTGACGTCGAAACCGCGATGACGGAATTATTTCAACAAATCACTCTTGCGGATCTGATGAACCTGGCGGACAGCGACGAAGTGGCGAGTGCCGCCGACACGGCCTACGGAACTCTGCAGCATCTGGCCGATGTCGTCAATCGCGATGAAACGCCGAGGGACATCGGCGAAGCGTGGGTCTTTATGGATGAGGCATGGGATCTGCTGGCCTACTATTTGAGTCCGGTCCGGAATCCAGGGGTTCAGCATCAGCTCGAGGTCATCGCGAGACAACTCGCTGGTCTGCAGGACACCGTGGGAGCCACCGTGGCGTGGGATGACCGCGAGATGGTGCAGCGATCAGCGGCCCTTGAGACAACTGCGGAAGGGATCAGGCTGTCAATCCAGCGGTGGCATCAATCGGCAGGGATCACGGACCAGCAGCGAAGTCACGAAGCTCAGGAACTGATCTCGCACTGTCATGAACTGGAACAGCTGATTGTCGGCCATCGACCTCCTGCTGAGATTCTTGCAGAGTGCAACCATGTCATTGAAGCATGGCAGCATTTACGACCGTATCTGCGCGAGTGCCAGACCGCGGAGCGTGACACGCTGGAACGACTGGCCGCCGCGTTCACTCCGGAACTCATCCGAATTCGAACAGCATTGCCGGAGTAGCCGATTGTGGTGCGGCTGTTCACATTCAACAGGTTATCGCTGCTCAGGGAACTGCGTTCTGCGAATTCCATCATGACATCTGCTGTGTCGACCCTGTCGTCGTCAGCAACAACCTTCGATTGTCATCTGCTGCAGCGTCCATCTGTCCATCGTCCGCTGGATGCACTCGGGACAGTGGACCAGCAGGAAAGACTGCGGGCCGCAGTCGCGGATCACGCGGCGAATGTCGTGGTGTTCGCTCCGCTGGGGTCCCAAGCGCCGGAGTTCCCGAAGTGGGTGAATGTTGCAATTAGGACGGAAACGGATGTCAGTTTGGCTGCCGCGGTCTCTTCACAAATCGAGGTCAACGCGGAAAAACATGGCCTGGAGTGGTTTCACTTTGAGCTGCCGGGCGGGGACGACAGCTCTCGATGGACGGCCGCCGCTCTGGATGCTGTCGCAGCAGCTCAGGCAGGGGACCCGCGCGACGTTCACATTGTGACGGCGATTGGCGGTGAAGCGGATGATCACGGTCGGTTTGAGTCTTTACTTTGGGAAGGCGGTATTCGATTGCCCTTGTGGATCCGTGATCGAGACCGTCGCTGCAGCCGAGTCAACCGACCGACCGGGAGTTTTGATGTTCTGGAAACGGTTCTGGCGTGTCTCGACGCCCGCGGGGACTCGGCGCTGACCGATCGTCCGATCGATTTGCGAACAGCGTGCCGTGAAACGAATGAAGTTCCATCACGGTCGATTCACATGATGGGTGAAGACTACGAAGCTGTACGGATACCCGATTTTTTGTATGTGCGCGTCGATTCGCAGGAATTCGGAGAGAAGACGGCTTTGTACGCCAAACCACATGACGTCTGGAATGTCCATGATCTGAGTCATGAGTTTCCGCACGTGGCGGATGAATTGCTGCGGCAGCTGCGTGCTGTTCCAGGGAAGGGAGACTGATGCCGGGGGCGGATGGCTGAAACAGACGTGGTGATGAAAACACCGGGCATTGGCCTGTTACTGCCGACTTTTTGGGTTTGAAGCGGGACCTGGTCTTCCCAACCCCGTTTGTTATGATTCGCGGCCCGCTTTTTTGATCGATGTGGCCGGTGTGGCCACAGAGTCGAGTGTGCGGATGACGAAGGTCGAACGAATTGAACGCGAACGCACTTGGTGGCGGGTCGCTCCGTTCTGCCTCGGGCACCCCGCGCTCACTTTCATGCTTCACGCACCACTGGAATTGTATTCAGGGCGGCACGATGCTGCCGGAGTTCCCGCATGTCCGAAACTTCCACTGAGATTTCGACGCAGTCGATTGATCTGCTTCATAAAGCTTACGCTGACCTGAAGGAGCAAATTGCCCGCGTGATTGTTGGTCAGGATGACGTCATTGATCAGCTGCTGATCGCCCTGTTCAGCCGCGGCCACTGCCTGCTGGAAGGTGCACCCGGGCTGGCCAAGACGCTGATGATCAGCACTCTTTCGCGCTGTTTGTCGATGTCGTTTTCTCGAGTGCAGTTTACGCCGGATCTGATGCCGGCCGATATTACGGGGACGGATGTGCTGCAGGAAAACCGTGACACCGGCCAGCGTGAATTCCGGTTCATCGAAGGCCCGCTGTTTCACAACGTGGTTTTAGCCGACGAAATCAACCGCACACCTCCAAAGACTCAGGCCGCACTGCTGGAAGCGATGCAGGAACGGCAGGTCACTGTTGGCCAGACGAGGCATCAGCTGAGCAACCCCTTTTTCGTGCTGGCGACGCAGAATCCGATCGAGCAGGAAGGGACGTATTCCCTGCCGGAGGCTCAGCAGGACCGCTTCATGTTCAAAGTCTACGTGAAGTACCCGTCGTTTGAAGAAGAACGTCAGATTGCTCGACAAACGACATCAGGTGTAACCGCCGAAATCGAACCCGTGCTGAGCACAGAGCAGGTGCTGCACATTCAGGATGTCGTGCGACAGGTCCCGGTTTCTGATCATGTGATCAACTATGCGCTGGCGATCGTCCGACAGACTCGAGTCAATGAAGCCGGTGCGCCACCGTGGATCGAAGAATGGCTTAGCTGGGGCGCAGGTCCACGTGCCGTCCAGAACCTCCTGCTGGGTGCGAAGTCTCGCGCTCTGTTGCGCGGTCGGTCTCATGTTTCCACGGACGACATTCAGGCCCTGGCAGCCCCGGTGATGCGGCATCGAATTACGCCAAATTTCACTGCGGAGAGTGAAGGCATCACATCGGACCATGTTGTTGAACGATTGATTCTTGAAACTCCATCAAAGGAAAGTGAACTCACGAGTGACCCACGACTTGGAAAGATATTTGCGGCCTGAAGAGATTGCGAAAGTTTCGCGTCTCGAATTGCGGGCCCGCCATGTCGTCGAGGGGTTCGTTGCCGGGTTGCATCGCAGTCCATATTTTGGTCAGTCGACGGAATTTGTGCAGCACCGGGAGTACGTGGCCGGCGATGATTCGCGGCGTATTGACTGGAAGGTCTGGTCGCGGTCGGACCGCTACTACATCAAGCAGTACGAAGAAGACACCAACGTTCGGGTGATGATGCTGGTGGACGGTTCGGAGTCGATGGATTTTGGAGCGGGCCCGCTGACGAAGTTCGATTACGGTCGAACAGTCGCGGCAGGTTTGGCACTGCTGGCCTTGAGACAGAATGATTCCGTCGGTGTCGGACTGTTTGACACAGAAATTCGTTCGATCATTCCCAACAGCAGCCGGCGCAATCATCTTCAGGCGGTGCTGGCCGGACTGTCCGCAGAACGAGCTGCAGGTGAAACGGACATCACCAGGGTGCTGCATCGGGCGGCCGAATCGATGAATCACCGCAGCATCGTGGTATTGATCTCGGACCTGCTGTGTGACCGGGATGCCTTATTCAGAGGATTGCAGCAGTTGCGTCAGCGGAAGCATGACGTGTTAATCATGCATGTGATGGACGATCAGGAACTTGACTTCGATTATTCGGGGACCCTGAGGTTCGAGGGGCTGGAGGCCACCGGCCGACTGACATGCGATCCGGCCGCGCTGCGCAGCGGATATCTGCAGGCCATGGACCGGTTTCTGGAGACCGTACGGCGTCGCTGTGCATCGAGTGTCATTGACTACCAGTTGGTGCGAACCAGCGAGCATCTGGATGCGGCGTTGTCGCAGTTCCTTAATTTTCGAATTGGACTCAAGCGGAAGTGACGAATGCCGGATTTAATCTCACTTCGGAACGCAGGGCTAAACACGAAAAGCTGGTGCCGCTGAAACTCCGTTACTGAATACTGTTCTCCTATGTCGTGGCTGGCGCAATACTTTCTCAACCCCGCATTCGTGCTGCCCGGAGCTGCGCTGGCTTCTGTACCAATCATCATTCATCTGCTCAGCCGACTGCGTTATCGCAGGGTACGTTTCGCGGCAATGGAGTTTCTGCTGCAGAGTGATGAAATGAATCGGCGACGGCTGATCATTGAACAGCTGCTGCTGTTGCTGCTGCGAGTCATCGCCGTGCTGCTGATCGTATTGTTGCTGGCCCGACTGATCCTTGACCCGTCGGGCATGCTGTTACTCCGCGGCGCCACCGCTCACCACGTTCTGATTCTCGATGACACGCTGTCCATGCGAGATCAGGACGGACGGGATGCAGTGTATGACAATGCCGTGACAGTATTGGAACGCATGTTGTCGGCAGGCAGCTATCGCCCTCGGGCAATCCGGGTGACCGTGCTGACCATGACCGCTTCCGACCGCCCGCTGGTCACCGATCGTGCGCTCGATACTGCGCTGCTGCAGGAACTGATTCCGCGACTTCGCAACACCAAATGCTCGTGGCAGTCGGTTTCTCCGGTCAGTGCACTGGAAACGGCGGTCAATATTCTGTCGGCCGACGGTGGAGTGGCACCCGTGGTCCATGTTGTGACGGATCTTCGTCGATGTGACTGGAATGACCGGCCGGAACTGGTGGCCGCACTGGAAGCCCTGGGGGCGATTGATGCCGATGTGAATCTGGTGCGCGTAACAGACGAGGTCCGCGACAATCTGGCGGTTGTGAATCTGACAGGCGGCAGCGCGGCGACAGCTGTTGGCATTCCCTGGCGACTGACGGCGACGGTACGCAACCTGAATCAACAGCGCGTCAGCGGAATACGGGCGACCGTTTTCGTCGATGGCAGTGAAGCGCCGGGTCGTGTGCAGGTTCCGGACATTAAACCTCAGTCAGAACAGATTGTGTCTCACGACCTGTCATTCGATACTGCCGGCCAGCATCAGGTCGAATTTCGACTGGAAGACGACAGTCTGATCGAAGACAACCGCCGGCATATCGCGGTGAGTGTGGCTCCGGAACGCCGCGTCCTGCTGGTGGATGATGAGGGGCGGCAGGAAGATTCCGGATTTGTCGCAGCAGCGCTCAGTGCCGATCCTCAGCTGACCGGAATTGTGGCCGAGCAACGGACATCGGAGGTGTTGACGGCCGCTCCACTGCGGCAGTACGACTGCATTTATCTCATGAACATCCGGGAGTTGCCGGCAGACGCCGTACAGCTGCTGGCTGAATACGTCAGGGGCGGCGGCGGGATCGTGTGGTTTCCGGACGATCAGGCCAACACAGACTGGTATAACACCACATTGCAGCAGGAAGGAGCTGAACTGTTTCCTGCCGCACTGGGAGTGGCCGTGGAAATCGACATTCCGGATAACCCGTCCGTCGCACCTCCCTTCGAAAACCCGGTCTTTGAGGACCATGACGTTTTTGAAGTCTTCAACGTCGACGAGAGTCCCTTCGCAGCGCTGACACTGTTTCGCAAATGGTACCGAGTGGCTGCCGACTGGGTGCCCCGACCGGGTGTGAAGGTTTTGGCTCGACTGACATCCAACGATCCGGTCATTTTTGAACACCAGCTCGGTCAGGGAAGAATTCTCACCTTTCTCACCACGGCGGGACGCCGCTGGAGCAACTGGCCAGTGCCTCCGGCGGCGCCAGGCTACGTGGTGATGCACCTGCGAATTCACACTTACCTGCAGCATCCCGAGGAGAGCGTTCTGGACCGGGAAATCGGGGCAACTTTGGCGTTCGAATGGTCAGCTCGTCAGTTCACAGACTCCGTCGAATTGTTCCTTCCGGAAACGGAAGAGGGGAACGAAGGCTCTGAAGGAGGCAACGCCGACGGTTTTGTTCGTCTCCAGGCGACTCCCCTGCCGCGCGATGATGCGTCCGCTGAAGATCGCCTGTTCGTGAAGATTCAACCGGCCGATCGCCCGGGACTGTATCGAGTGCGCCGATTCACACTGGATGGAGACGGTGTGGAAACCTGGGTTGCTCTGAATGTGCCCACGTCGGAGAGTCAACTGGACCTGGCAGATGCGGGACAGATCGAGCAACATCCGGACCTGGAACATGTTCAGGTACTGGACAGTGACGCTGCCGATGCACTCAGTACGGCCGATACCGGCCGTGAACTGCGCTGGGTTTTGTTGGGCGCACTGCTCGCCATTCTGGTGGCTGAACAACTGCTGTCGTTGCGACTCAGTTTTCACCCGGAGGTGAAAACATGACGTCGCACCCGCCGGTCATCGTCGTGGCGCAAACCGCGACGGAGTCTTTCGAAGCAATCGAATTCAGTCTTCCCGATTCAGCCAGCGGAATGCTGCTGCTGATTGCCGGACTGGTTGTGTTGTTTGGCCTGGCGGTGCGAACATCGCTGGCAGATTCACGATTTCTGAAGCGTGGCTGGCGAGTGGCCCTGTTGGTTCCTCGACTGGCAGTCCTGGGCCTGGTGGTCGCAATTCTCGTCAACCCCAGCCGACGCACCCAGACTTCGCGCACCGAACAGTCTCGTGTGGGAGTGCTCATTGACACGTCCCTGTCGATGGCCTATCCCGCAGCGAACGATCCGGCCACACAGGGAGAAAACACAACACCGACCGTTGATGACAGGATGCCGGTCAGCCGATTAGAGGCTGTCCGTGAAACCCTTGTGAACGATGAAGTGCTCAGGCAGCTGAGTGAAACGCATGCGGTTTCAGTTTATACGTTCGATTCGACGCTCAGCGGACCTCTCGCAGTTTTTGTCAACGGGAACGTCCGATTTGCCGATGACGTGGAAAACGCACAGCTGGATGCGCCCGCTGAAGGAAACGACGATCCACGATGGAAGCAGATCCTGCGAGCTCAGGGAGCTGAAACCCGACTCGGCGAATCCCTGCATGAATTGACGGGAAAGATGGCGGGACGCACATTGTCGGGGGTCGTTATCGTCTCAGATGGCCAGTCCAACATCGGTCTGGATCCGCAGGTGGCGCGGCAGCGGGCAGAACGCAGCGAAACACGCCTCATCACCATCGGCCTGGGCAGTCCGAAACCGCAGAGCAACATCTTCGTCGCCGGGATGCAGGCCCCCGCCGATGTCCATCGCGGCGATCCGTTCGACGTCACAGTGATTGTGCAGAGTAACGGCGCGGAACAACTGTCCGGCACCGTTGAACTCTACGAACAATCAGCAGCAGGCGACGGCGCTGATCGACGCAGGGTGGCAGAGCAGCTCTTCACGATTGAATCCAACGGGCTTCCTGTGCCCGTGCGGTTTTCCCGGCAGATCGCCGTGCCGGGCCAGTACGAATACGTGGCACAAGCCGTGTTGAACGATCAGGCTGTCAAAGAACTGACCGTGGAAGACAATCAGCGTCGGTGTCGACTGGAGGTGACTGATCGCCGCATGAACGTTTTGGTGATTTCCAGTGGGCCGATGCGCGAGTATCGATTCGTCAGAAACACGCTGTTTCGTCACACCGGGATCGAATCCGACGTCTGGCTGCAGACGATTACCGATGAAAACGTGGCCATGGTGTCGCAGGAAGCAACGAAACTACTGACCAGATTTCCTGAGAGTGCAGCCGAGCTGGCGAAGTACAACGTGATTGTCGCATTTGATCCGGACTGGGAGCGACTGTCAGCCGAGCAACGACAGCTTCTCAACCGCTGGGTCCATCGAGACGCCGGAGGTCTGATCGCGGTTGCCGGAGAATTGCACACACCGAAACTGGCTGAGGAGGCCGACAAACTGCGGGACGTGAGCGTGCTGTACCCGGTGGTACTGAATCGGTTATTGTCGGATTTGCGTATCAGTCAGGGGGCCGATGAAGCGTGGCCGGTCATCCTGACTCCGGAAGGACGAGTGAGTGAGTTTCTGCGGATCGCCGATGCGACAGGAAATGCGTCAACAGACCTTTGGGAAACATTCGACGGAATCTACCGATCCTATCCTGTCCGCAGCCTTCGCGATGGGGCGGTTGTGCTGGCAAGCTACGGCAATCCCCGTGCCAGGACGCAGGACGGTGCGCCGCCATTTCTGGCCACGCAGTTCTACGGGGCTGGTCGAACTTTTTTCATTGGGTCAGCGGAAACCTGGCGGCTGCGATCGATTTCGCCGGAAGGCCACCAGCGATTCTGGACAA
Source organism: Planctomycetaceae bacterium (assembly GCA_039831615.1). Lineage (GTDB taxonomy): Bacteria > Planctomycetota > Planctomycetia > Planctomycetales > Planctomycetaceae > S139-18. Next base: position 14,020 of record JBDOMX010000257.1, on the reverse strand, counting down.
GTTTGATTCGGGAAGCCGGACAGGGCAGTCGGCAACGCGGAAATCCACGCGGGTTGCTGCTGGTCGACCGAACAACCGCCAGCCCAGGGCAACCCGTGACGATTCAGGCACGGCTGTATGACGCGAGGATGGAACCACTGCAAACAGACTCCGTGCCGGTGAGTATCGTGGATTCCGAAGGTCTTCCGGCTTCCGTTCCGGACCGCCTGCGGAGTGACACTCAGCGCAGTGGACGGTTCTCAGCTGTTTTTCGTCCGTTGCGCCCGGGCAGTTATCGAGTCGACGTTCCCATTCCGGACTCCACCGATGTCATGCAGGCCAATATCGAAGTGACGTTGTCGAATCTGGAGAGTGAACGTTCAGAACAGAATGTCGATCTGCTGACAGAATTAGTACGGGACACCGGCGGCAGGTATCTGACGCTGGACGACTGTGAAGAGCAACTGACCGACCTGTTACCGGATCGAAGTCAACTGGTAGTGATCGACGAACAGCTGACCACGCTGTGGGATCGCTCCTGGCTCATGTATATGATGATCGCCCTGCTGGGATTCGAATGGCTGCTGAGGCGTGCGGTGCGGCTGTCGTGAGGAGCAGGACCGGCTCTTCACGAATTGACATTCGTGCCGGTTTCTTTCATGCGTTGAGACGATGACTCGCGAGCGGCGGCGTCAATGCCGAGCGGCAACAGATGGTTTTCGACGTACGTTGACGCGACGGACTGGACAGACCTGCCCGACCGACGCCGGTTCTGAGATGCTATGAGACGTACATTAATACTCATTCCCACTCGTTCGGAACGTCTGGTATTGGAGCCGCTTCTGGAACCGATCCTCAGCTCGAACGACCGCGTGGAACTTTGTGGTTTTGGCCTCGTTGCCGCCGCAGCGCGATCGAGTCAGCTGATTGCAGACGTCCGTCCTGATCATGTGATTCTGACCGGTGTGGCCGGCTCGTTTTCTGACAACCTTCCAGTCGGCAGCGCAACAACCTTCGACGAAGTGGCGTGTTATGGAATCGGAGCTGGAAGCGGTGTAGATCATCAGACAGCAGGCGACATCGGATGGAATCACATTGGTGGTCAACGGTCGGAAGCCGGTATCAGCGATCTCACGATTTCCGACACGATGGCGATCGGTAGTACGAGCAGGTTGGATGACATGGTTCGATCCTGCCAGCTGCTGTCCGTCGCTGCCGCTTCCGGGAATTCGCACGACGCTGTGACTCGCCTGCGACGATTTCCAGACGCTGCGGCGGAAGACATGGAAGGCTTTGCCGTCGCCACGGCTTGTCGACTGGCTGATGTGCCTCTGACAATTGTGCGAGGAATCTCGAATCATGTGGGTGATCGAAATATTGACAACTGGCAGATCGAGCCGGCGTTGAAAGCAGCAGCAAAGCTTGTGCTCCAGCTGGCGTCGAACCGGTAGCGGACGACTCCTCACTGAAGTCGGGATGAACACACGATAGAGTCGCAATTCCCGTTTTTTGCCAACGAGGAGACAGAGGTCACTGTGGCTGAATTGTGTTTCACTGACTTCCGAAACGGATGAAGATGCCAGTCGGGTGCGCAATGCAAATCACCTGACCGCGGCTTACGGCACACGCATTTCAATCGATTCCAGTGCCCCGTCGCGATTGACGGTGATCGTGACGCTCAGTCCACTTCGGATTGCTGCCAGACGGCTCCGCAGATCTCGACTCGTTTGAATCACGTCGTCATTGACGAGCACCACCAGGTCTCCGCGTCTCAATCCCGCCGTGGCGGCTGCGGATTCCGGGATCACTCGGTCGATATACGCAGGCGTTTCCCTGAGGACTTCCGGCAGCAGCGTCATTCCCCATGCAGATGTGAGTTGTCGGTCTGAGATCGGTGGTGCGGGCGTTTCGTCGACATCCGCATCCACGGATTCTCCGGACAGAATCCTGTCAATGACCGGGTTGAGCGTTTCAAAGGGAACTGCGTAATTGACCCATGTGCCGGAATCATCATGACGAAGTTCGCGCCCCAGCAGCCCGATGGGTGCTCCGTCGACATGAGTCAGCAGGCCTCCCGCGGCCCCCGAGTTGTTGGTGATGGCATCCAGGATCAGAACTTTTGATTTCAGTGGCAGTTTCCATCGACCGAATCCTGCCGCCAGTTTTGTTTCGACAGCAATGATCCCGTGGACGACCGAAACCGGTTCATTCCCGGCAGCAACATGAAACATATTGCTGAACGCTCGCACGGCACTGCCGACATCGGGCTTCTCCGCGGTGGCTCGATCGATGCATGGAAACCGCTGGCCATCGGTCGCGTTCAGCTTGAGAACCGCGAGGTCATGAGCCGCACTGGTCCCGACAACATCCAGCTGAAAGCGTCTTCCGTCGGAAGTCACAGCGGTCAGATAGCCTGTGTTGATCAGGTGATTCCAGACTGTGACCACGTGGCCATCTTCTGAGATCAATGTCCCGGATCCATATGAATCCAGGTTGCCCGCTCCCGCCCCAAACAACTTGACGACGCAACGGGAAGAATCGGCAATGGTCTCCGGAGGATTGACATCGCCATGTGCCGTGGCCAGTGTCAACAGGACAAGGACCAACTGTCGAATTTTTTCGGGCAGCCACTTTCTCGTCGAGGCGCGAGAAATCGCGAGACTCAAGCGTGGAGAACTGTCCAGACATTTTAACAATCGTACGGTCGTCATTCGCGTGGCTCCGCCGAATGCACGTTGAGCCAGTTGATGTCGCCCGATCGTGGAACGATGACACCGATCCGTGAGGGGAAAGGGATTTCACCGTCAGTGGCCCATCCCTCGAACAACAGTCGTGACTCATCCTGCCCTGCACCCGTTTCCACGTCAACGGCGCAGGGCAACGGGCTGCTTTCGGCAAACAACCAGCGGCAGGTCACCGGTCCCTGGCGAGTCTTCAGCACATCGACTTCCTGCCCGGTTGCCCGATGCAGTTCTGCCCCGATGTAGACGGTGTCCGACCATGAGCCGTGCGGATCGCGGATCAAACGGTGCCACTGCACGGCCGCACTGAGAAGTCCGGGGAACTCTGCTGGTTCTGCATCCGGATTCAACGTCTCCGCGTCCTGATGCCATGAAGTGTTGCCGCCGGTGAGACCAACGCCTTTCTGAGCGATGACGAGCTTCATGGAGTCGTTCGAACCGTCGGCCGATACCGAGAGTTCCCACGTGTCAGAAAGCTGAGTGAACGATTCAAGTTGCCTCGTGAGCGGTGTCAGTAGTCGTGCCTGGTGTTGACGGTTGAACGTGTAATTGGTGAACCCGTCGCGCGCCTCAAACAGATGAGCCCATTCTTCCGGTGGCGCCAGATCGGTGTTTTCGTGCGCCTCGTCGTCGTCCTCAGGATCGGGCGTTCGCCGCTCTTCCGGCAACGGAGGCGCCTGCTGGAATTCATGGAGGGGCTGCAGCCGAATCGTTGCGGTGTGCAGTCCGTCGCGATTGCGATAGGTGAATGGCACGCGGGTTCCACTGGGGAAGATGCCGAGAATGTTCTTGAAATCGTTGGCGCTGGTGAGGGCGCGATCAGCGAAGGAAATCAACTCGTCACCTGCTCGCAGGCCCCTCCGCCAGGCTTCCGAGATTTCGACAACGTCGGAAACCAGGACACGTCCGCTCGTGTCAGTTTCCAGGGCAAAGTCGGCCATGCCGTGATCAACGATGCGTCCGGACTTGAGATGATTGAGAAACAGCTGCACCTGTCGTACTGTAATCGCGTAGGCGGCTCCCACGTTCACGCGACCGCGCTGCTCAAATGAGGCTCGACCGTTGATCCCGATCCAGCGACCCTGAATGTCAAACAATGGCCCGCCGGAGTTACCTGGATTGATGGAGGCATCAATCTGGATGCAGTCGGTGTATTCCAGGAATGTGTTGGCTGGATACTGGTAGCGATGGACTCCACTGACAATGCCATACGTGACGGTCGGTGAAAAATCGTCTGCCAGCAGGAAAGGATTTCCAAGGGCCATGACTTCGTCTCCGACCTGCACTTCGTCGCTGTTTCCAGCGGTGGCAAACGGAAAATCTGTCCGGCCAAGTAACTGGACCATGGCCACGTCACCGGTCGGATCGATGCCCACGATGACGGCGTCGTAGACCTGGTCATCGTTGATTCCACATTTGAGGAAATTGCCGGACCCGGATGTGACGTGGTAATTCGTCACCGCGTATCCGTCCGCTGAAATCAGTACTCCGGACCCGCCTCCCTGCCCGTTCGGAGGCATCACACAGACCACCGCGGGCGAGATACGTTTGAGAACTTCGATCCGATCTCGCTCACGTTGCTGCCACGTCGGTGAATCGGGAGAAGCCCCGAATGCCACGCCTCCCGCGAACATCTCCAGCCCGAGAACACAAGCCAGGAGAGCACTGCAAAATCGTCGATTGAATTGATCAAACGCGGTGTGAATGAGCGGGTTCATCCTCTTCTACGGCGCGACCAGCAGTCTGGCGTCCGCCAGGTCGAGAAAATCACAGGCACTGTCGTCGTCACCGAAATCCACGAGAATGGACAAAGTGCGGATCCCGGTGACGTCCAGATTGATTGTGACCGGATCGGCCGGAGCTTCAATCAGTTGTTGCCAGGTCTCGTCGCCATCCGTGAGAATCGTGAGCTGCACTTTGCTGGGATTGTCCGGTGTGGAGCAGTTGAAGGCGACTTCATCGTCGACACCGGCGAACGTCTGGAATGTGGAATACTGTCCGTCGAGCGCATAATCGATGCGGCAACGAGGAAACAACCAGACTCCCTTCCTGTAGACCCTGCCTCGCAACGTCAGCGGCAGAGGTCCAAACGGTCCCATGGGCACCCGGTCGCGGTGCAGCTTCCATAGTTTGAGTGCTTCCTGCCCGAGTACCTCGTCAGCTTTCAGGAGTTCCTCCAGCGGAGAACCTTTGGGATGGATTCCCGAATAGGTCTCTCTGACCGGATCCAGATCGGACAGATAGTGAAATCGCCCGCTGCTGAAATCAATACTGTGGACAATTGACACAGGAATCGTGAGCGTCTGTTTCCAGGACGATTCCACCGTGAGAGAGTCACCGTTCATTGTCAGACTTTGCGCGATGAGTTCCGACCCGTCGAACAGCCTCAGTGCAATCGTGCCGCGAGTCTCTGATGCGACTGCGGCGAAGATCAGGCCGTAGATCCGAGCCCTTGGCACGGGCACCGCATCTCCGTCGAGAACAAAGTCGACATTCTCTTCGGACGTCGCACTGATGACTCCTCCATAGAAATCGAGTCCCGAGCCATCGCGCTTCATCAGGATCAGCAAGTCGTCCTCGTTTTCGCGTTTCAGAAACTCACCCCATTCCCCGGCCCAGTCGGGATTTGTCGCGGTCAGCTGAATGGCTCGCACGGTCGGGCGTGGAATCACCAGCCGTTCCTTCAGCGTCGACTGTGCGTTCACTTCGTTCGCCGTGAGACTCTCGAGGCTGCAGACGATGTTAGAACCATCATTCAGGATGACGTATTCAGATTCGTCCGCGGCGGGTGTCGGCGTTTCGCCATTTCTGGTGACGGAGACAACGTCGTTGAGGGCAATGTTTTTCGGTTGCCCATCCTTCTGCAGAACCAATTCCCTGTCGCTCATGGACGTGAGAGAGCCGGTAACGGAGTTGCCGTCCAGCAGATCCACCTGGACTTCAATTGTTGTCAACAGCAGCGTGATGAGTTGCAGGATAAACATGGGCTAAGTACATGTGGCATGAAACGGTGACTGTGACTCAGCGTATCACAATGCTCAGGTTGCGACTACGACGAATCATGCTGACGCTCACGCGAGGTCAGCAATCCGCTGCAACTTCTGCTGGGCGGTACGGATCGTCTCAGGGCGCTCCGCGGGTTCTTTCTGAAGGCACTGGTGAACCAGTTGGCTAAGGTCATCGGTGACCCTGGGCCGGAGCTGAGTTACTAATTTGATCGCCGATGCTGAAAGTGTCCTTGCAAGGACCTCTGGAACACTTCGTCCGGTGACCGGCGGCTGGCCGGTCAGCAGGAAATACAGGATTCCTCCCAGGCCAAAGACATCTGTTTGAGCATTGACAGTCCCAAATACATCAGAAAATTGTTCTGGCGCCAGATAACCGGGCGAGCCTCCAATTGTGTCACGAATCGGCAGTCCGGCGAGCTGGCTAAAACCGAAGTCGGTCAACACGAACCGATCAGTTGATGCACGCAGGATGTTATTTGGCGTAAGGTCTCCGTGGATGATACGGTGTTCGTGCGCCACTGCCACTGCTTCGCAGATTGCCAACCCACACTGGACCACATCTGCGCCGGACAAATGGGTCGACTGCTTCCATTGTTGGAGACTAAGCCCATCGATCCATTCCATCACGACAAACGGCGAACCGTGCGGAGTTCGACCCCATCCCTGCAGGCCAATAATCCCAGGATGATGAATTTCGCTGACCAGCTCGAACTCTCGAATGAGTTGATGTACCGCGCGATGATTCTGCCACAGGTGCCGCTTCAGGAATTTGACCGCGACGGCTGACCCTGTGGGACGATACAGTGAGCGGTACACTTTCCCGAACGCGCCCTGGCCCACGAGTTCCTGGAGCAGGATCTGATCGAAGGTGATCGTTGGAACGCTTGATGCCGTGTATGTCGGAGACACATTCGGACGAGTTGTCAGTGCATCCAGACCATCCGAAACTGAAATTTTGGACGTTGGGTCCACAATGCGGCGCTGCTGCACGAACTGCTCCCGTATGTGATGGAGACTTCGGCGAACTGTTCGATCGGAGCAGTCCAACGAGTTTGCAATGCTGGTCAGGTCTTCGCCCTGCAGTCGGCGTGTGAGGATTTCGCGGTCGGACTGGGAGAGCCGTGACATCAGAGACTCCAGTTCGTCCGTGACCATCGCTGCTTCAACCGGTGTGGGATCTCGGGCAACGATTTCTCGCCAGTGATCCTCCTCGACAGCTGACTCGGCCGTGATCGCTCGGCGGTCCGCAGTGTGGCGCGCCGTCTGCCGAGACAGCTTGCGGAGGGTCATTGTGACCAGCAATGGCCAGAGGTCATCATTATCCGGCGTGTCAACACGATGTTGCTCAACAGCGACAAAGAAGCTTCTCCAGGCTGACATCACGATGTCAGCCGAATCTACGGACCAAATTCGGCGATTTGTGAACAAGACCAATTGTTCGCCGGTGACGGACACCGACGCTGGTCACAGCGCAGGTGAAGGGGCCGGCGGCGTTGAAGAATGCGACCTTGCTCCGCTTCGAGGAACTGGGTCGACGCTGCTCCCTTGCAGAAACGACAATCTCCGCCGCACCAGCACAAACCGCGCCGAACACTATTGAGAATGTCCCCTTATCACTCTCTGTTGAAACTGCGACTGGTGGGAATGGTACAGACTAAAGTCGTCTTATAAAGTGGATGGCCCCACGCTTCCGATGCTACTAGCCTGCATTGCGCACCATTTTTCAACGCAAACGCCTCCTCGAGCGTAGGAAGAGTGGAAAAATGGTGCGCAATGCAGGCTAAGAATCATCCCGCCCCAATCCTCGCCCAGTGCCGTCTGGCCGATTACCTGACCTCCGTCGACCGCCACGACGAAGCGAAAGAGCTGTTGGACTCCGCTCTCCACGAATGCGACCGAGAAGGCTCAAAAGCTCAGCCGTTCCATAAACGTCGAGTGTTCGAGTCGCTTGTCACACTCAGCACGGCAACAGGCGACACCGAGGCATCCGACCAGTGGCGAGTACGCCTGCAGGCGCTTGAGGTCACCCCATGAACGCGCGAGACGTCTTCCGAGTGTGAGTATTGCTGTTGATGCAAGTTGTGCCACCCAAAAGCACAAGGAGACACACAACCTGTTTTCGTGGCCCTGTTCGATCGCACGATTTCGCTGAAGAAGCAAAGGGGGCATGCGGTCGATTCACTTCCATGGCCGCTTTGTTGCCATGCTGAACTGAAATGTTGGGTACTTCTGCATAAAGGTACGTAAATCGCCGCGAGAGAAGGCGTAAGTCGTTAGCCTCACGGTGCTTTCTTCGCGTTCCCGACCCCCAGTTTCAGACGGAGCTCACGGTTGGATTGTTGGGGGTCAATTCCAGCCCCACGAATCCATCATCCTGGCGTCGGAGAAGTCGTATCCTCCGCGCAGGTTGACGTGGTGTCTTCGTAGGACTCGGGGTCGATGAGATCGGGAAGGAACCTGAGCTTCTTCGCGGCGTATGCCAAATCGTTTTCTCAAAACCGCCGACTAAAAAACCGCTTCGTGGCTTTGAAGTAGGCGGCGCTTACCAGTTGAACACGCCGCCCAACTGAAGCACAAACGCTGAGGCCCTACGGGGCAGAAAATGGATCAGTTCACGCCTCTGAAAGGCCACGCCATGATTGCACGAATTATGTTTGCTGTCGGACTGGCCGGCGCGTCCGTTTTCGCCCAGGACGATTCGCCGCCGAACGCCGCTCCCACGGCATCCGACCTCGCGATTCTGCCGGAACCGACGTTCCGGGATCTGTTCAATGGGGAGAATCTGGATGGCTGGGTCAACGTCAACACTGATCCTGATACCTGGTCCGTCAGCGACGGGATGATTGTCTGTACCGGGCTGCCGATCGGAGTGATGCGAACGGATCGGCAATATGAAAATTTTGTGTTGGAAATCGAATGGCGGCACATGGAACCCGGTGGCAACTCAGGAGTGTTCCTGTGGAGCGATGCCAAACCGGACGGGAATCGGCTTCCCAGAGGAATGGAAGTGCAGATGCTGGAACTGGACTGGGTTCGTCAGCACCGGAAGAAAGACGGATCGTATCCACCTGTTGCTTATGTTCACGGCGAGCTATTCGGAGCCGGTGGCATGACGGCCGTGCCGGCGAATCCAAGAGGTTCCCGCAGCAAGGCGCTGGAGCACCGTTGTCAGGGCGTCGGCCAATGGAACAAGTACACCGTTGTTGCTGTGGACGGCACGGTCAAACTGGCCATCAACGGCCGCTTTGTTAACAGTATTCGCGACGCATCCTGGAAGAAGGGTTACATCTGCCTGGAGTCGGAAGGCCGCGAAGTCCACATGCGAAACATCCGCATCATGGAACTGCCCCCAGGAATGGCGGATGAGACGACGACAGCTCCGGTCATCGAAGCGGAATGATGTTGTGCGATACGAACGACGTGGCGTCTAAACGCTGCGCATCATACTCCCGATAATTTCTGCCAAACAACTGAAATCACTCCTGGATCCGGGCGCAAACGTGCGCGATCGCGATGAGGGCGAGGGTGCTCTGCAAGGTCCGGTTTCAATCTGTGAAATTGGGCGCGCCTGTCAGGCTCCGACACTGATAAGCCGGCGAGCAATCTGACTCAGGAGGCGCGTCGGTCTGAAAAGCCTGAGGTGCACGCGGTGTCGGCCACCGACGCTGATCTGAGCACACTCGAATCGACTCCGCCGAAGGAGACCGAAGCTGGTGGTGGACAACCAGGCGAGCGGTGTTGTTAGTTAGTCTCCGCGGAATTTTTCGCCATTCCAATCTCGGCGTTCGTGCAACACGCATTTATAGAAGACGGTGTGGCAGTGCCCACGACGGTGCAAGTTCCGCCGCCGTGAGGATGCTCAAAGCAGGAGTACGTAGCAGGCGTAACAAAGACCAATTCGGTCAGTCTGTTGCCAGCGGAGGGAATGACCACGGCAAACAACTTCTCGCCAGAAGAGCTGTTTCCAACAGCGAAACGGACGAGTCCCGCACAAATGACCAAAGTCGCTACGACGAACATTGAAACCAGCGTTTGGCGAGAAACCCCTGGCATCGCTGGATCCGAATAGAGTTTGAATTCAGCCGGATAATTATCGTCCCGTCGACCGGGAACCTGAACCGTCATAAACGAGGGTGCTTGTCACTGGATGTCTACCTCGTTCCCAAACCGGAGCTTGGGGAACGAGCAGGTCACACTCGCGGATTGATATGAATTCTGTCCACGAATTGCGCTCGGTTATTTAACGACCGCGCCAATAGCCCGGGCGTCTCTTTGCATGGGCCGCCGCAACAACTTGAACTCGATCTTTGTTTTACCGGAATACGATCTGAACGGTTCCTGAATCACCATGTCATGGACATAACATGGTAAGTGTGGTTGAATCGCACTGAAGGTGTCGGGAGTTTGGGTGGCGATCCATGCCGGATTGATACCACATTCATACTTCACATGATCGGCAACTCAATCGAAATCACAATCCGGACGGGTTCTGGCCCGGTCGTCCCATGCTCGAGGCCATTGTCCGTCATTTGAAACGACGAATATGAGATTGCTGCCTTCGATCATTGCACTTTGCTGTTGCTGGGTGACGGTGAATTCCAAAGCGGACGAGACTGGACCAGAGCCGAACGTCATCAGGTCGGCGATCGGTCAATCGATTCCGCTGCTCGAAAAGGCTGCCGCCGGTTCAACCGAGCATCGCAAATGCTTTACGTGTCATGGCCACGCGATGCCGATGCTGGCTCTGGTCGAAGCGAGGGACCGTGGATTCAGAATTGACGATGAGAATCTTCAGGCGCAGCTCGAGCACACCGCGGCTGACCTCGCCCGAGGGAAGGCCGACTACCTGGAAGGCCGCGGACAGGGCGGCGGCCACACACGAGTCGGTTATGCGCTGTGGTGCCTGCACACTGCCGGCTGGAAACCGAATGACGCAACCGCCGCTGCCCTCGAATTTCTGATGTTCGATGAGAACGCCGAGCACTGGCGGAGTTCCGCCGACCGGCGGCCGTCAGAAGGGAGCCCGTTTGCCTCAACCTACGTTGCCCTGCGAGGGTTGGAAGCCTACGGGACAGCCGAGCTGGCAGGCCGAATCGACGCCCGAAAGAAGAAGGTGCTCGCCTGGCTGCTCCGCGAGGTTCCACTGGATACGGAAGACCGAGTCTTCCGGCTGCTGGCGCTGCACCATCTGAACGCGGAAGACGATGCCATCAATGTCGCGACTGAACAGCTCATCGCCACTCAGCAAGACGATGGTGGCTGGGCGCAGATCGCCGATGCAGAAAGTGACGCATATGCGACGGGATCGGCCCTGTTCGCGCTGCATCAGGCGGCCGGGATGCCGTCCACGAACGGTATCTATCGACAAGGATTGGGGTTCCTGCTGCGCAGTCAGCTCGAAGACGGTTCCTGGCACGTTCGCAGTCGGAGCAAACCATTTCAGACGTACTACGAGAGTGGCTTCCCACACGGAACAGATCAGTTCATCTCCATGCACGCGAGCAGTTGGGCCACACTGGCTCTGTCGTTCGCCTGCGCAACAACGCCGCCCGACGAACCGTCTGCGCGGCCCGGTTTTCTGGTCATCGTTACCGACGACCAGCGGCCGGACACCATTGCCGCGCTCGGCAATCCACACATCAGCACGCCGAATCTCGACCGGCTGGTGCGCGACGGAATGACGTTTACGCGTGCGACGTGCGCGTTTCCGCTGTGTGTTCCCAGCCGCGCCGAGATCCTCACCGGGGCCACGTCGTTTCGCAACGGAGTTCCCTTCGATGGCGGACGATTAAAACGGAACATGGTCTTCTGGGCCGATGCACTGCGCGACGCTGGCTACCACACGTGGTATTCGGGCAAGTGGATGAACGACGGATCACCAAAGACGCGCGGCTACGAAGAAACGAGCGGATTGTTCAGCAGCGGCGGTGCGGGCGACGATGGCCGCAAGCCGCGGTACGGCCGCAAAGGTCGGTTAATCACCGGCTACCGCGGCTGGACGTTTAAAGCGGACGACGGACGACCGGAGTTGTCAAAAGGAATCGGCCTCACGGGAGAGACAAGCCGGCACATTGCGGACGGAGCGATCGCACTGCTTGAACGCCGTCCCGACAAGCCGTTCTTCCTGCATGTCAATTTCACAGCACCGCACGATCCACTGATCATTCCACCAGGCACCGAAGGCAAATACGACCCGGCGCAGATGCCGTTGCCGGAGAATTTCTTGCCGCGGCATCCATTCGATCATGGCGCGTTCGAAGGTCGTGACGAAAAGCTGCTGCCGTGGCCCCGCACCGAGGACGACATCCGTGAAGAAATTGCCGCCTACTACGCCGTGATCGACGACATGGACACGCAGATTGGCCGCATCCTGAAGACGCTTGAAGCCATCGGTCAGTACGACAATACCGTGATCATCTTCACCAGTGATCATGGACTGGCGCTCGGCAGCCATGGTTTGATGGGTAAGCAAAACATGTATGAGCACACCATCGGTGTCCCGTTCATCATGGCCGGCCCCGGAATTCCACGGGGCGACCGCACGACGGCTCAGATTTATCTGCGCGACATGTTTCCGACGACCTGCGAACTGGCCGGAGTGCCGATTCCTGAATCCGTCTCAGGCCGCAGTCTCGTGCCGGTGCTGGAGGGAACAGCCACCCAGATCCGTCCGGCGGTGTACGGATACTACTTCAACTTTCAACGCATGATCCGTACTGAGCGCTGGAAACTCATTCGATACCCGCAGCTGGGCCGGCAACAATTGTTCGATCTCAGGAACGACCCGACCGAACAAGTCGACCTGGCGACACAGGCCGAACACGCAAATCAACTGGCGGACCTTTCCGCGAGGATGGATCAGTGGTTTAGCGAGCAGGGCGACCCGCTGACAACGACGACTCCTGATCGATGAAATCGTACCTGACGCGCTGGGCGGGTGGTTTCGAAGAGTCCCAAGCCCTCATCCGCCCTTCGGGCACCTTCTCCCGGTCGGGGAGAAGGACGTCACCACGCTGATTGCCGCAGGTTCGACGCTCCTGCCAGGTTTTCAAAGCCCACTCGCGGGCACAACGGGCACGATATTGAACAGCAGGATTTCCCCTGAGCAGGGATCTGATGTTACACTGACCGACATGGTGAACTCATGAAGATTTATCCCTGCAATCAATCACGACGTGAATCCCTGCTGGACATGGGTGCCGGTTTTGGCGGAACCGCTCTTGCCGGTCTGCTGGCAGCTGATGGTTTTGTCGATCATGTCAAAGCCGCCGATTCGACAACCAGTCCCTTAGCGCCGCACGACGGACATTTCCCGGCCAAAGCCAGGTCCTGCATCTTTTTGATGATGAACGGGGCTCCCAGCCAGGTCGACACGTTCGACTTCAAACCGGAGCTGGTGAAATACGCGGGGAAGCAACTGCCTGAAGATAAAAACTATATCAACTCAGGTGGACGTAAGGTCGGTTACCTGACACCCAACTGGCGACGATTTCAGCAGGGCGGAGAAAGTGGACTGCTGATTTCGGACTACTTTCCAAACGTCCGAAAACATGCCGACAAGCTGGCCGTAATCAATTCGTGCCACACCGACAGTCACGCTCACGGTTCCGCTCTGGTCGCCATGAACACCGGCAAGACGTTCATTGGTCGGCCGTCGCTGGGCAGCTGGTGCACATACGGCCTGGGAACTGAAAACCAAAGTCTGCCTGGTTACGTGGTGATGCTGGACAAGCGGGGAGGCCCGATCAGCGGCCAGCCAAACTGGGGCAGCGGGTTCATGCCGTCCACCTTTTCCGGCACACTTTTTCGCCCGGCGGGAAATCCTATTCTGGACCTGCAGGGCCCCGATCACATCACTCAAAGCATCCAGCGCGAACAGCTGGATCTGCTCAGCGTCCTCAACCGGCAACATTTGGCAGATCGACCGGGCGGACACGAACTTGCATCTCGAATCAACACCTACGAACTGGCCTACCGGATGCAGTCCCAGGCGCCGGAAGCCGTCGATCTGACTCAGGAAAACAAAGCCACGCTGGATCGGTACGGCGTTGATCAGCAGCCCACGGATGAATATGGTCGCAACTGTCTCATTGCGCGACGACTGGTCGAACGCGGCGTGAGATTCATTCAGTTGTATTCCGGGGGAGGCCACCTGGAAGAAACCTGGGACGCGCATGAAAGCATCGAAAAAAACCACGGGCGTCATGGCGCCGAGGTGGACCAGCCGATCGCGGCGCTATTGACTGACCTGGAGGAACGAGGTCTGCTTGACGAAACGCTGGTCGTGTGGGG
>JBDOMX010000830.1:0-1661 GCA_039831615.1 Planctomycetaceae bacterium | reverse complement strand
AGGCGTAATCAGCCAGCTCGGATTCACTGTCACCGAAGCTGTATTTCGTCGTCGTCCCTGCCCGACACGCGTACTCCCACTCTGCCTCCGTCGGTAAGCGATACACGTAGCCCCCCGACTTCTCCGCGGGCAGTTCACTCAGCTTGCGAATTCGCCCAGAATACTGATCGCGCCGAAAATAGCCGCTAAAGCTGTATATGAAATCAGAACAATTCCGCCCACGATTACACCTGCTAATGCCATTCCATAGCCACCGCCGGTTCCTGCCTTTACTTTTTGCATTCCCATAATCCCTGTGATAATGGCGGCAATACTCAAAGGAATGTGTAGCCAGCAGCAACATCCGATGGTTGCTGAAAGGACGCCCAGCACTAACGAGGCGATGGAAAGGCCCGACTCAGGTTGTTGGGGCGGAGCGGCCATTGTGGTCTCAATCATCGGGGGTGTCTTATAGGGGTTGGAGTGCTCGTGTTGTCCCATTTCCCAGGGCCATTTCATTTTTGTCGAAGGAGAGTGTTTGAAAGAGTGGAAATTATGCTAGCGGATCGACCATGAACAAGCAAACAAACTGGAATACCCGGTTGATGAAACAGAATCACATTCGATTATAGATGAACGGGTGGCCAATGAATTAAGGCGGTCAGAAAGACAAGTGCTTGGACGCCATCCGTGAACTCCAAGCCCAACTTTACAGCGCGGCATGAAGGAGTCACTCCATGAGCGGACACATATTCAACATTCAGGATGACGCCACTCTGGTGCAAATGAACGAGCAGCAATTTGAAAACGAAGACATTTTCCAAACGCTGCTGGAACAATACCCCAATCTGCTGGCTGGGGATCAGATCAACAGTGACGACCCACGGCGCTGGCTCTTGGTCCGCCGAGAAATGGGAGTGCCAGATGAGAAACTCGGTTCAGATCGCTGGTCGCTAGACCACCTGTTTCTGGATCAAGATGCCGTGCCAACTCTCGTCGAAGTGAAACGGAGTTTGGACACGCGCATCCGGCGGGAAGTTGTTGGGCAAATGCTTGATTATGCCGCAAATGCGGTTGCTCACTGGTCAATTGACCAAGTCATCGCCGCGTTCGAGAAACAGTGCGAAACCGACAACGTTGATCCGGAACAGAGACTGGAACAATTTCTTGGCGTTGGTCGTGACCCGGACGAATTCTGGCGGTCGGTGAAGACGAATTTGCAGGCGGGCAAGGTGAGGATGTTATTTGTTGCCGATTCGATTCCACCCGAATTGCGACGTATCGTCGAGTTCCTTAATCTGCAGATGGACCCGGCGGAAGTTCTGGCTGTTGAAATCAAGCATTTCGTCGGGCCGGGGCTCAAGACGCTCGTTCCAAGGGTTATCGGCCAGACCGCCGAAAGTCGCAAAGGAACGGCTTCCACAATACGTAAAGTGCCACGGACTGAGGAAGAATTGCAGCATCTTGCTGACGAACGAGGCGTGGGGCACGTCTACTCAGCCCTCGTACAGCAGATGAGACCGCTGTTTGACAGCATGTCTACGACACGCAGCAACGTTGCGTTTTACGGCAAGATCGAAGGAGTCAAGTCAGGTGCGGTACTTGCCTCGCTGACTCCGACAGAAAGTACTGCCGATCAAGGTGTCGCGTTCGGGATGTATGTTGATCGGCTTGCGGAGTTT
>JBDOMX010000327.1:0-28685 GCA_039831615.1 Planctomycetaceae bacterium | reverse complement strand
CGATTCGCCCTGGTACTTGAGACTTCAAATTCAAACGGATTTTTTTGATTAGATCGAGCCTAACAGCAGCGTTGTAAATGACCTTCGTGGAACGCGTACAGTCCGTGGCACAGGGACATCAGCAACATCATGTCGCGGTCGCGTTGCTGGCAAGCAGACTATTCGCATGATGCAACTTCACGACTCTTCTGTGCTCGTGAACGAATTGCTGTGCCAGACAACGCCTACAAACCACCCAATATCCGAACACCGCTGTCGAGAACCTCTCGACGACGGAAGTGGTATCACTTCAGCCTGTTTTCTCCGCTTGTTTTCTGCACCTTCGCAGGTTTGATTTTGGGAGCGATCCCACACACGACTTCCGCTGCAGTGAATTCGATGTGGCAAATTGAAGGTGTCATTTGTGGGGCGTTTCTGGGCATTCTCCTTGACTTATTACGGATCGAATACCGTTCCTGATACCTCGCCCCGTCAGCCAGCCACGCGACGGACCTCAGGCCGTTGTCATTCTCAGCGTATCGCAGATGACCTTTTCTGGAATTGCGAACTTCATTTGTGATCTCGAATTGAGACTTGAATCCATGGATTCAGGGAAGAAGACAATGATTCGTCAGCTGCTTGTTCTGGTCGTTCTCATGTTCATGTCGATTGTCGTTGAGTCTCCTGTCGGCTTCCTCAGCGGCGTTAAAGGAACGGAAGGCCGTCCACTTCGTCTGTGTCAATGAGTCATGCACGCACGGAAGGCATCTGGTAGACTCCTGCAGACCGAATGTGCTTTCCGATGCACCGCACGTCCTGGGAATCAACGACACCATGCGAATGAAGAACCGCTACATCATCTATGCTGTGGCCACCACGATCGCGCTGGGCGGAGTGGCCATGTCATGGTACCTCGCCATGAACCCGATCGATGACGGAGGGCCGCAGATCACATTTCTTGATGTGGTCGAGTCCAATGGCCAGCCGCAGGCCGCGCTTGCTGAGTTTCGGTTTAACGACCCGGATGGCAACGAAATCGTCATTAGTGATTTACTCACACACGGAAACGTCGTCCTGGTTGTACTCCAGGGGAACATTGGTTCGGTATGTCCATATTGCTCGACACAGACGTCGCGACTGATCGCCAACTACGCGGAGTTTTCCAGGCGCAATACAGAGGTTGTTGTCGTGTATCCTGTTGAGAAGCAGGAAGATGTCGGCGCGTACAATGAGTTTCTGGGCGGTACAAAGAAGCGTCTGAACGATCCCGACACTGTCGTTCCGTTCCCCATGGTCCTTGACGTGGGATTGACAGTTGTTTATCAGCTTGGTTTACGCGCGTTTTTGTCCAAACCAGCCACGTACATTCTCGATCGGCGAGGAAACGTGCGATTCGCCTATATCGGCGCAAATTTAGCTGACCGTCCGTCCGTCCAGGCAATGCTTGACGTCATCGACTCCCTTGACACGTGACCGGATGAATCACCCTGTCATGACGCATGAGCTGAATCAGTCTGAATACATTTCCTTTGCTGACGTCACGCGCCAGCTTGGTCTGCTGGATGAATCGACACTGTCGGAACTACACGTCCAGGCAACAGCCCGCGGTGTCGAACCTGTCGAAATCGCCCGCTCAACGGGACTGCTGAGCGCCATACAGCTCGACATTGTGGAAACGATGCGTCGGCCCACCGAGATTGTGCCGGGCTACAGAATTATGGAACTGGCCGGGCAGGGCGGCATGGGGGTGGTTTACCGCGCCCAACAAATCAAGCTGGACCGGACCGTGGCGATCAAGACCCTGCTGGTCAGTGAAATCGGCGACGCAGCGCTCGTGAGCCGATTCCAGCAGGAGGCGCAAACGGTCGCTCGACTTCAGCATCCGAACATCGTCGTGGCGCACGACTTCGGCCAGCACGAAGGGCGATTGTATCTGGTGATGGAGTACATTGATGGATACCAGGCTGAACAGCTGATTCAGCAAACCGGATCGCTGTCCGAGGCCCTGACCTGGGGATTGATTCGGCAGACGGCGGCCGGTCTGGCCCATGCAGCGACACACGGTGTTGTCCACCGCGACGTGAAACCCGCCAATCTACTGTTGTTGGAATCTCCGGAAGGTTCATTCCTGCCAGCTGACATGCCAATGGTGCGCATCACAGATTTCGGTTTGGCCTATCTGCGATCAGGCGTCGAACGTGGCTTGAGTTCAGGCAGGATCGTGGGCAGCCCGCACTACATGGCTCCTGAACAGTTTCAGCAGGGGCGGGTCGACGAGCGAGCTGACATCTATTCGCTGGGTGCCACCGCATTTCATATGTTCGCCGGCTCTGCCCCCTTCGCCGGTCGCACACTCACGCAGATTGTTTCGGCCAAAGTTCAGGGAGAAGTCCCGGAACTGCCACACACGGACTCAGTGTCGGCCGCATCCAGAGACCTGGTCAGGCAGTTGATGGCAGCTTCCGTCGATACCAGATTGTCCGACTATCAGCAGGTCATTGAACAGATCGATGCCCTCGGACTGCACGACTCGAAGGTCATCTTTCCTGCAATCGACCGATCACTGGACGCGCAGCACGCACCGACAAAAATACTCGATTCCTCTTCAACGACGTTCGCCGCAGTGAACTGGCGACGACGCCTGTTGATTTCACTGTTCCTGATCGCCGTGGTTTGTCTGGCCGTCTGGCCATGGATTGGTCGAGAGTCACGCACGCCCAGGCGAGTTCTCGTCCCGACAGGTCCGGCCAATCATCTGTTCGACGGACAAAACCTGGAACCCTGGCTTCAGGGGCAGACCGGTATCTGGACGACAACTAAAAACGGTGAATCGGCATCCGTGCTGCAGGGAATCAATGGCATGGTACGGCGACGTCTGAATTCAGAGGATGGCTCGGATTCCAAATACTACATTCTCACGCTGTTGGTCGATGTTCATCAGGCTGATTCTGTCGAGGTACGATTCGGCATTCAGGCGAGCGCCACGGTTCAGCCATCGTATTTCCTGGTTCGACTCCTGGCTGACCAGGCCGTCCTCGGACAGCAGCGTGGAAGTGTGTTTCGGAGCCTGTCGGATCCGATCGCATGGGAGTCCGGGAGTCCCCGTGCGCACGTTGTGCAGATCGAACGACAACCGACGGACTGGTGGGTCACGGTTGATGGAAAACAGCTGGGGATCGTCGAAGCAGCTTCGACCGATGAACTTTCCGAATTCCGGCTCGTGGTCAACGAGGGTCCGGCATGGTTCTCTGACATCTTTGTGCAGCTGCTGCACGCGGCAGAGCAGACCTTAACTGTCCAGCGAAATGCCGACCTCGTGACTCGGCGACAAACAGAAAACGATTACCGACTTCTGACACCGTCACCACATTTTCCGGACGGGCTTTGAGACAATGATGTTGTTTTCTGTTCAACTGATTGCCGTCCTGCTGCTCACGGCCGCCATCGGAACGGCCGACGGCGCTGAAACCACGTTCCGCGAACAACAGCGGTACTCTGTCCCCGAAGCTCATCAGGCCGTGGCCGTTGATGCGACGTCGTTTTATGCGATTGCCACTCGCACGATTGCCCGTTACGAAAAGGGTACAAACAATCTCCTTGCCAACTGGACAGCGCCGGCTGAATCCGCAATCCGACATCTCAACAGTGGCGTGGTTGTTGACGGACGACTGTATTGCGCACATTCCAACTGGCCGATGACGCCACTGACAAACTCTGTTGAAATATTCGAAGCCGAATCATTGCGGCAACTTGAATCAACACCGTTTCCCGAAACAGAGGGAGCGATCAACTGGATCGATCGGCATCACGGGGCGTGGTGGATTGTTTTCGCCTTTTACGGCGATGCCGATGTTCGTCGCACAAAGCTGTTTCGCTACGACAACGACTGGAACCGGACCGGAGAATGGACCTTCCCTGAGACCGTGATTCAACGTTTCCTGCCCAACAGCAATTCCGGCGGAGCATTTGGTCCCAATGGACGGTTGTTCGTGACCGGACATGATCACGCGGAATTCTATGTGCTGGATGTCCCGGATGACGGTGGTGAACTCAGCCACGTGGCCACGGTTGCTGCGCCGATTGCCGGGCAGGGAATCGCCTGGGACCGCAGTGACATCGGCATCCTGTTCGGCATCGTTCGCAGCAGCCATGAAGTGGTCGCCATGCGGCTGTCGCACACCGAAGAATACGCGCAACTGCGGCGGCCCGTGGAGTGGGTTCGACATGACGACAACCCGGTGTTGCCGCCACGCAAAGACGAATTCGATGCCACGCGCTGCATGAATCCCTGGGTCATACGAGATCAGGACACCTACCGCTTGTTCTATTCCGGTGGTGGGAACGACGGCAAGCAAAGACTTGGAGTCGCGGTCGCTTCGGTCGAGGAGCCTGGGAACTGGATACGAACCGGTCCTCTGTTTGACACAGGAGCGCCGGGCTCCTTTGATGCTCAGTGGTGTGTATTGCCTCATGTCGTGCGTATGAATGACGACCGCTGGCACCTTTATTATACGGGCAATGCCGGTCGCGGTTCCGGGCTGAGCTCGTTTCCCGGAATGGGCCTGGCAACAAGTGATGACGGCATCCACTGGACGCGGCACAGCGACACACCCGTGCTCGCGCGCAGCGGCCAACACGGTGATCCGGATGCGATTGGCGTGGCCGGTGGTTCGGTTCTGCGAGTGCCCCGGGCCGACGGTTCAGCACAGTGGCAATTTTACTACACGGGCTGCCCGACGATCGGCAGAACGCACACTCTGAATCAACAGAAAACGATCTGCCTGGCGGTTTCAGATGATGGCATCGAGTGGACGAAAACAGGAGTCGTGATGCTACGTGATCCGGATCGCGATTATGAAGACATCGGCGTCGCTGGCCCCGTCGTACATCTGGAATCCGACGGCATGTTTCGCATGTGGTATTCGGCCATCGGGACGCGGCACGGCTTCTATTCCATTTGCTATGCCGAATCCGTCGACGGAATTCACTGGCGGCGAGGTGTTCAATCAGACGACAATCTCCAGCTGTCACCCACCGGCACGGGCTGGGAGAAACAGATGGTCGAATATCCAGCCATTATTCGCGAAGATGATCACCTCCGCATGTTCTACTGCGGAAACGGTTACGGGCGGACAGGTATTGGTACAGCCTTATCAAAATGATGGCGATTTTCAGGCGTCCTGCCGTCTCATTGCTGTTCGCAGATTGAAATCCAATGCCAACATATCCAGCGTCGATCCTGTTACTCATCGCCACAACGACATGGGCGGCAATTGCATCCGGAGCGGACGAGCTCCCCACCGACGTGAAGGACCGTTTCACGCAGGCGGCGAACCGGACTTTCAGGGCGTTCGACTCACCGCACGAACGGACATGGCAGCAGCCTTATTTCTTCATGCAGCTCGCCGATACTCAATACGGAATGTTCACCGGTAACAGGGGTTTCGATCAGGAAGCGGCGTTGGCACAACAAGCGGTCGAACATATCAACCGACTTCGTCCTCGGTTTGTCATTGTATGCGGCGACCTGACGAATGCGACGCCGGAACACGCTCGTTATCGGGAACAGGTTGCACAGTACCACCAGGATTTTTCGCAAGTTGACCCTGAGATCCCGCTGGTGTGTGTCTGCGGTAACCATGACATCGGAAATCGCCCGACGCCCGGATCCATCGCGAGTTATCGGGAGAATTTTGGTGACGACTATTTTTCGTTTTGGGTTGGAGGCGTCTGCAACGTCGTTCTGAATTCCAGCGTGCTGAAAGATCCCACCGGTGCTCCGGATGTGCTTGCTGCTCAGCAGACCTGGCTTCAGCAGCAGCTCCGGAATGCCAGGGCCGCAAAGGCAAGACACATCCTGCTGTTTCAGCATCACCCATTGTTTCTGGAAACAGAAGATGAACCGGATCGATACTTCAACATTCCGCTCGAGCGGAGATTGCCCCTGCTTGATCAACTGAAACAGGCGGATGTCCGAGCCGTGTTTGCAGGCCATTATCACCGCAACGCCTATGGTCGCGCAGGCGCAATGGAAATGATCACCACCGGCCCGGTCGGTCGACCGCTGGGCAAAGATCCGTCCGGCTTTCGCATCGTGTCCGTCTATGAAACGAATCTTCAGCACCAGTATTACGGTCTGGATGATGTCCCGGAGAAGATCATCCTGACAGAAACACCTGCCGCACCGTAACTCACGGCTCACTTCTCGACTGCTCACGGCCGACTTCAGTTCACGATGCCACTTGACGCGTCTGCCGAAGTGAGTATTTTCGACCGGTCGTCACGCAAGCCGGATCAGGGGACGCAGCAACGCAGTGCCCGGTTCTGTCGGCGGCTGTTGTCCGACTGCTGTCCCGAATGATTCATGTAGGCCACAGGTCGCGAGCGTTGCCGGACCGGCGAAAACCCATCGAATGACGAACCGCAGGGGGCGTGCATGAACCTTAACCGCAGGGCGACCGACGTTCCGGCACAGCAGGGGTTGGCCGGGTCCGGCCTGGACTGAAATGAATCATCCTGGCTACTGTTCGACTGCTGTGCCGTCGCCTGGGTTCTGCTGCCGCATCAACCTGGCAAGATATCGGGCCGTTTCGTCGGCGATCACATTATAACCGGCGAGATTAGGATGACGATCTGCATACCAGCCGGGCAGTTCACCGAGGATTCCATCAAGTTCGTTGGCCATCACAACGACACTCGGTCCGCGAACGAACGGCTTCACCAGGGGATGATATTTCTCTGGCACTCTTTCCAGCGCATACCGACGATAGTTCAGCATGTTCCGGCCCTTCGTCAGTTCCTCTGCGTAGCGAGGATAGATATCGAAGACGGCCAGTTGTTCCTTTTCGGCAACCCGTCTTACCAGAGAGTTGATTTCGCAGCTCGCTTCTTCATCGGAAAATGGAATGACGGTCATCGGAATCAGCAGCGCCTGCGGGTGGTCTTTACGCAGGCGGGCAATGAGTTCGTGAAACTGCTTTGGAAATTCCGAGGTAAAGTCTTTGACTCTTGCGCGATCGTTCAAGCCATACCGAATGAAGACGTAGTCGATCCCCGGGAGGTTGGCCGCATCGCGATCATAGCGACCCGAATCAAACAGCCTGCGAATGTATTCGCCACTCAGACTGGAGTTAATGACGTGGCACTGCGGCAGTTCATCTTCGGCAGCCAACAGCTGTTCGAGAACGGTCTCCAGATGTGGCCCTTCCGGTTTGATCAGCCGAGGAATGCTGCCTTCCGTCGTGCTGTCGCCCAGCAACAGAATCTGTACCTTCCCTTCATGCTCTGCCAGACTGCTGTGTGAAGTCACAATGACAGCGAGCAGAGCTGTCAGCATTCCGGCGGCCAATGGTCTCAAACGGCCGATATATGGCGTCATCATCGTGGCGTATCTTTCAAAGAGTGCGATCTTATTCGGGCGGCCGCTGGTTTCAGTATGTTCCGTTCGATTCATGGACGTGATCCTGAAACGGGCGAAGAACAGCAGCAACGACGTATCTCGCAGCTTATGATTGATAAGATTTAAAATCACGCCCGCGCGCCCTCGTCCGAACACCGACAAATGGTGGGCGGTCCTCCGGTCAACACATGCGGGGACTTATTCTTGAACCCGTCCCTGAATTTGCAACATCGAATCCGAGCAGATTCAGCCGATAACGGAATTCCGAGACGGATTTGGGCTCAGCATCACTTGCTGTTAACCACCGAGAACGAGTAACAAGCCGAATCCCAACTCGCGAATGCACTGCCAACTGAACGACGTCTCATCAGTTGAGACTTCCCGTGTCCCACTCATGATTCTCTACAGCACAAGGTCTGGTCGTGGCAGCAACGACGCCGCTTCACACTTACGCAAGCTTTGTTCCGCGACTGATCGTCGAGCGGTACCAACTGGATCCCGCCCCGCCAAATAAGACGTACGTCCGGAGATTCCCTGCCGCGGTTTTGTTTGCAGATGTCGCCGGCTTTACGCGGCTGACAGAGGATTTAGCAAAATCGGGTCCGGCTGGCGCTGAGAATCTCGCACATCGGCTGAATACCTATTTTGGGACGCTGATCGATGTGGTTGTCGAACATGGTGGAGATGTCATCAAGTTTGCCGGTGACGCCCTGATCGCCGTCTGGCCCGCCACTGACTATGAACACTGCCTCACCGATGCGGTGCTGGCGGCCGTGCGGGCCGGGCTCCAGGCGCAGTCTGAACTGCTGGAGACAACGCCCAGGTCATCCGGACTTTCGCTCAAGATCAATGTCAGCTGCGGAGAACTTCTTTGGATCGAACTCGGTGGCGTATTTGGTCGCTGGGAATGGTTCGTTGCCGGCGAACCCCTGACCGAGGTGGGACTGCCCGGACAACAGGCGGAACCCGATCAGGTCGTGGTGTCAAAGGCAGCATGGATCAGGGTCCAGTCGCAGTGCAGCGGGACGATGCTGGACGACGGACGTGTTCGCGCCGACGACGTCGGGCCATCAGCCAGTCCCCTTGCCGGCCCTCCGACCGTTGTCGCGACTCCCGCCATGTCACGGGCGTTGCATTCCTATCTGCCAGGAACGGTCCTGTCGCGCATGGCGGCCGGTCAGTCATCATGGCTGGCCGAGTTACGGACTGTCACAACAATCTTCGTTAATCTCCCGTCGATGAATCTCAGCGCTGATCCGGACGACGCTCAGGACGTCATGTGTGCTCTGCAGACGACGATCTATCGCTATGAAGGCAGCGTTAACAAATTGAGCGTTGACGACAAAGGCACCACACTGGTGGCGGTCTTCGGTCTTCCGCCACTGACCCACGAAGATGACCCCGTGCGGGCTGTGGCGACGGCGATGGAAGTGCAGTCAGCCCTGAGTCAGCGCAGACTTGGCACCTCCATTGGCATCGGGACCGGCCGCGTGTTCTGCGGAACCATCGGAAACGACACGCGTCGAGAGTACACGGTCATGGGAGATGTTGTGAATCTCACGGCCCGGCTGATGCAGGCGGCAAACGGTGGCATCCTGTGCGACCAGCGAACATTCGAACGATCCGCGTCCCGCATTCAGATGACTCGTCTGCCGCCCATTGCGGTCAAGGGAAAACAGGATGCCGTTGAGTTGTTTCGCCCGCTGGGACTCATCCACGGAGTTGACGATCATCGAATGGAAATGGTCGGGCGCGGTCAGGAAACGAACCTGATCCTCGATACAATCAGGAGTATCTCCAGCGACCTGCCGACACGCGTGGTCGCGATATCGGGAGAACCCGGCGCAGGGAAAAGCTGTCTCGTGGATCGGATTAACGAGCTGGCTAAGAAAGAGGGGCTGCTCGTCCTGCGTGGAGCCAGCGATGCCGGCCAGCAGGCTGCACCATGGCATGTCTGGAAATCGGTTTTCGAAAACCTGTTCGAACTCCAGCCTTCAACTGCGGACGTTCGCGAAGTTCAGGAGGCTGTCGCAGCCGCACTGGCAACGATCCAGGAGTCCGATGAACTCGCTCCGCTGTTGAATGCTGTTCTCCCCGTCGGACTGCCGGAAACGGAAACGACACGTGAAATGGACGGGAACACCCGATCTGACAATACACAAAGGCTGCTCGCAAGGTTGCTTCAGAACACTGCCAAAGAGAACCGAGTTTGCGTGATCCTTGAGGATCTGCACTGGTTTGACAGCGCTTCACTGGCACTGGCGGAATTCCTTAGTCGTAATGCCACCGGAATTTCAATTGTCCTGACCATGCGGTCGAACTCTGAGCAGGTCTTCCTGGACTCGACGCTGCCGGCGTCGAGCGAACTGGTCAGGATTCAGCTGACGGGGCTCAACAGAAGCGAAATGCACGATCAGGTCTGCCGCTGCCTGGATGTCGGCTCAGTACCGGACGAGGTGATCGACTGGCTCTATTCCCGGAGTAACGGTCATCCGTTTTTTACACATGAACTTGTATTGGCACTGCGTGATTCTGAGTTCTTCACCGTTGTCGATCGCACCCTCAAGGTTCGTGCTGACCAGCCAATGGATCAGCTCGACTGCCCCGACTCGGTTGAAGCCGTTGTTGTCAGCCGTCTCGACTCGCTGTCGCCGCAGGAACAAATGGTTGCGAAAACGGCGAGTGTCATCGGGCGTCAGTTCGCCAGTCGGTTGCTGGCGGACGTGTATCCGATCGAAGGCGACCGCGCCCGACTGCCGGAGCACCTGAAGGCACTGATCGAGCGTGACCTGACATTGACGCATTCGCAGATTCCCGACCTCGTCTACCGATTCAGCCACGGAATCATTCAGGAGGTTTCTTATAACCTGATGCTGTATTCGCAGCGACGGCAGCTGCACCGAGCGGTTGCCGAATGGATCGAGATAAATCGAGCCGGCGAGTTACCGTCACTGTATCCGCTTCTGGCCCGGCACTGGGCCGAAGCAGATGATGAGCGCGCCATCACTTATCATGAAAAAGCCGGAACGGCAGCTCTGCGGGACGGTGTCTTTTCCGAGGCCACCAGCTATCTGTCCGATGCCTTGCTGGGGATCGAACAACACGAACTGGCAGACTCCTGTCCGCTCCGTGTAGCCGGTCTGCACCGACAACTTGCCGATGCGCACCTCGGACTGGGCGACCTCACTTCGTGTCGCAGACATTGTATTGACGCACTGGCGCACCTGGGTTATCGCAGCCGCTCCGGAACCTGGCCACGTCTTCCGGCACTCGCCATTGAGTTTGTCCGTCAGGCGGCGCACCGCGCTGGACTTCGGCGTCGAGCGTTGGCAGACGCCGGCGAAGCACTCGAAGCGGCCCGTGTTTACGGAACGTTGTCCGAAATCGACTATCTGGCAAACGACACACTTGGATTGTTAACCGACTGTTTCCGAATGCTGAATCTCGCGGAAACAGCGGAGCCGGGCCCTGAGCTCTCCCGAGCCTGTGCAAACATGTCACTGATGTCGTCAACCATTCCCCTGCACAGCGTCGCCCGATCATTCATGCGGCGCGCCGCGTCGACGGCAGCTCGTATCAACCATCGACCGTCGCAGGCCTGGGCCGCTGTCACAGCAGGCATCTATCAGGTCGGCACCGGAGACTGGACTTCCGCGCGCACCAGCCTGGAGAAGGCCATCAGCATCTATCGGGATCTCGAGGACCGCCGGCAGCTTGGATTGGCTGGCACGATTCTTGGTGCGTCCTGGTATTTCACGGGCGCCTTTCGCAAAGGAGCAAGGGTCTGGGAGGACATTCTTGAATCTGCCGTGGAACGAGGCGACGTGCTGCAGCAGGCCTGGTCATTCGGAGGACAGGCCCTGAATCTGCACCGACTTGGCGCCATCGAAGCGGCCGCGGAACTCGCCGAACAGGCACTCGACATTTTTGGAACGAATGCCGACCGTATTTCCGAGATCGCGACTCTCGGCGTGCTGACCATGGTGCGCCTGAGACAATCGGACCATGATGGTGCCAAGCAGGCTGCCGATCGTTGCCACACGCTGTTGAAACAACTTGGCTATCCAACTTCATACTATCTGCTGGAAGGCTATGCGGCTGTCGCCGAATTCGAAGTCAGTCGGCTGGAGCGACCCGTGTCCAGTCAGCTCGACAAACAAGGACAGGCTCAATCGGCCGCTCGAGCGGTCGCCGAATTGAAGTCGTTCGCCAGAGTGTTTCGCATCGGCCAGCCGCGCCGCTTCCAGCTGGAAGGTCGGCTCGCGGTCCTGCGTGGAAAGCCGGCACAAGCCATCACCGCATGGAGAAGAGGCTGGAAAGTGGCTGTTCAACTGGGTATGGAATACGAAGCGGCCGTGCTGTCGATGCGCCTTGGGCGAGGGGTGCGCTCCGATGCTGATGCGGTCTGGTTTGCGCGCGAGGCGGCGGATACATTTGAGCGTCTGGGAGCTGCGATTGATCTTGGGCAGGCCCGGGAACTGCTTGGCGAACGGAGTTGACCATGATTCATCGCCTCAGCATTGCCGTGTGACGCGGCCAGAATGAGGGCCCGCATGCGACGCGTCTCGTACATTCCTGGCCTGCTTAACGACGACGATATCGACTGGCTGCTGAGCGTGGGTGAGCGTGCGGAAATTGAGCAGCGTGAAACGCCGTCAAAGCTGGTCAACCGATCAACGCAGTGTTTCCGGTCATCAGCGAAGAGTTGCGTGTGGGGATGGGCTGCAAGGGAAAACGACCGGCGGCTACGGCCGATTCAGGAGTGAGTCGGGTGCGCGTTTTTCAGAAACCGCAACCACCGGCGCTCTCCCGGGATTTGGCCGACAGTGCGTAGAAAATCGTGCAGACACAGGACGCCAGCGGCGCATGGGTCGAACCGGCCGGTTTCCGCGCCCGCAGCAGGATCGCCGCAGAAATGCCATCTCTCAGCTGCCGCACAGTCGCCACAAGTATCCTGACGCTGGTACGTTGCGTAGCGGCAATCTCCGCCGAGCCGTCCAAAAACGGACAGTCACAATGACGGCCGGCTGTTCCACACGCCGTGATGCAGGCCGATCGCAAACGAGAATCACCAATGACCACATTTCGCGACGACACGTTTCCCGGGACGACACTGAGCCCGTGTCCTGATTGCCATTCATTGGTGCGGGCAAAGATTGTGGCGACGGACCGACGCGCCTTTTTCCTCATTCCCAGGCTCCGTTTTGGGGACGAGTGTCCGCGAAGCTCCGCTTCGCCGTCCGGTATTGATTCCATTAGTCAAAATCGGATGGCCAATAGTAAATCCGCGACCACCACCCTCCAATGAAGACCGATTCAAAGTTGTTTGGCGTGAGTCGAAGCAGAGCTTCTGAAATGTGCGTTCCCAAAGCCGGAGCTCGGGAACGAGCAGGAAACCTGCCGTCAGTTGCCGCTTTTGTTGCGACCGCGTGGTTTCGCCAATGTTTTTCCGCAGTGGCACCACACAACTTGTGTACTGCAATTCCTCACGTAGGATGCTGTCCAAAACAGATTCGGACTCTCCGTGATCAGGAAAGAGGATTCCGTGCAGTTGAATGACAACGATGTGATTCTTGTGACAGGCGCCACCGGTCTGGTCGGCAGCCACTTCGCCGAGCAGGCGCGCCAGCGTGGTCTCAAGGTGCGCGCACTTTGCCGAACTGGCGCCGCCGTCGAATTACTCGACGAATGGGGCGTCGAAATTGTTGATGGTGATCTCGGCAACACCGAGAGTCTAAAGAATGCGTGTCACGGCGCGACGGTGATCGTGCATTGCGCTGCCAAAGTCGGCGACTGGGGACCGACAGAAGACTATCGACGAATTAACGTGGACGGGACGCGATCGCTGCTGAAGGCTGCTTTAGACTCCGGGTCGCTCAAACGCTGGATTCAAATCAGTTCTCTGGGCGTCTACGAAGGAACCGACCACTACGGAACGGACGAATCGACACCTCCGAACACGGTGGGGATCGACGGTTACACGCTGACGAAAGTGGAATCCGAGCAGCTGGTGACAGAGTATATCAACAGTCGCCAGCTGCCCGCCGTGATCCTGCGGCCAGGATTCATCTACGGTCCGCGTGACCGGACCGTGCTGCCGCGGCTCATGGAAAAACTGTCGACGAAGAAGTTTGCCTACCTGGGAGCCACAGACAAACTCATGAACAACACATTCGTGGGAAACCTCTGCGAGGCCATCTGGCTGGGAATTGAACGCGACGACCAGGTTGGTGAGATCTTCAATATTCGTGATCCGCGTGCAGTGAGCAAAAAAGAATTCGTGGAAACGATCTGCAAAGTGGCGGGATATGAGAATCCGGCCAAAGTCGTTCCGCTGCCTGTGGCCCGATTCCTGGCGGGAGCCATGGAAGCCATCTGGAAGCTGTTGAAGAAACAGTCGGCTCCGCTGGTCAACAGTGCCCGCATCAAGTTCCTTGGATTGAATCTGGACTTCAGCATTGAAAAAGCGACAGAGCAACTGGGCTACGCACCATCGACGGATTTTTCGGATGCCATGCAGCAAACCGTCGAATGGTTTCAGAACCAGCAACAGCCAGCGGCATCGTGAGTGAATCAACATCGATGCCGCTTCCCGAACACGTCCTGATCGCGGGCTGCGGGTACCTGGGACGTCGCGCGGCGGATCGATGGCGGCGCGGTGGCGTCAGAGTTTCGGTGCTCACTCGCGGCCATTCGAAGGCACAAACACTGCAACAGGCTGGATTTGAACCACTAACCGGAGACCTCGCGACAGGACTGCTGCCGCCGTTGCCGCCAGTCGACACCGTGTTGTGGTCGGTTGGATTTGATCGATCGACGGGTCAGACGCGAGAAGCGATCTGGATCGACGGACTTCAGCATCTGCTGAAGCAGCTCCCGCAGACCGTGCGACGATTTCTGTATGTCTCCAGTACCGGCGTGTATGGTCAGTCGACCGGCGAAACGGTCTCTGAAAGCACAACACCTCACCCAACAACAGAAAGTGGGCAGTGTTGTTTGCGAGCGGAAGAGATTCTCAAGCGGGCGTTTCCGGACACGCAGCGTGAACCCAACCTGACGATCCTGCGAATGGCCGGCTTGTACGGCCCGGGACGATTGCTGCGACGGATCGCCGATCTCAAGGCCGGGATTTCGTTACCAGGCCAGCCAGAAAGCTGCCTCAACCTGATTCATATTGACGATGCCGTGACGGCAGTGACTGAGTTGGCATCATCGACGTGCGTTCCACTCATCAACGTTGTCAATTCCGGCGCACTGACTCGCCAGGAATACTACAGCGAACTGGCGGATCTGGTCAACGTTCCAACACCGGGGTTTGATGCGGCAAGCACGTCAGTTCGAGGCGGAAACAAACATGTAGTGAGTGAACTGCGTGAGTCACTTCTGCTGCATTTCGAATTCGACGACGTCAAACGCGGTCTGCGTGATGCGGTCGAACGAACGGAGGGTGTTTCACTCGAATGACCTGCAATGTGATCCGTTGGCAGCAATTGTCCGCTGCCGAATCCGATGCTGGCAGCATCGGCAACGTTGCCATTCGCGACAGCCGGCGACTCCGAAAGAACGGCACACTGTCTTCTCAACTCTCAGCCCTCGACTCCGGACGGTTGACCCGAACCTCGCTTTGCCATCGCCGAACCAAAGCCTGTAGTTTGCGGCGACTGGCACAGGGTGACGTGGTTGCTTCAATCTGCTGCAGGTAGCGCAGGGCAGCCGTCAGGCTGTTCTTTCGCAGACGATCGGCGGTTTCGAATCGGAGCTTCCAGATCTCAGCGTCCATCAATCGCGCGGCAGATTGATTTTTCTCGTCGGTGGCAGCCACGTTCAGTTGTTCCGCAAGTTTTTCCAGCAGCTCCGTCTTGTCAGCGACTTCCAGGGCGGAAGCATTGATCTCTTTCACCGTTCGCTCATACTGTTCAATCACCAGTCCAATCTGGTCGAAGGCGATCTCACAGCTGCGAGTGACGCCCGTTTGCAGCGCCTGCCTGAACTCACGACGGGCCTGAGCATTCGCCAGGCTGTAGCATTCCCGTTCGAACATCCAGGTGGCTCGCAGCTGAGCGGTCAGGCGGATTCGTTCTTCCAGCAGTTGCTGCTTCTGATCGACCGACCGATGGGCACGTCGAGTGGCCAGGTTCAGTCGTCGACGTTCGACGAACCCGGCTGCGGCTGAACCAAAGAGGGCGACAAATCCACGCATGCAGACGGTTGCCAAAATCACAGTGCCGGCTGCAATCAAAATCGTCGCAGTGAATCCTTTGAGTCCGCCGAAAAGTTGTTCGCGTCGAGCCGTCCGAATCGCAGCGGTGATCAACTGCAGGACATGAACCAGGACAACGAACCCGCCTGCTGCCATCCCCACGCTAAAAATCCGCAGAAACCAGTCCGGCGCAGCGGATGGGTTGTCCGCAAAGTAACCCTTTGCCGACGCAGCTGATTTCGACTCGGTGGGATCGGGCGATGTCATGACTCAGGTACGACGTCTGAGTACCGGGTGAACGCGCGGCAGAATTGCTTTAATCGAGATCGTATCTGGCCACGATCGTGTCGTTCTGGATGCGATCGACTGTGCGTTCGAAGTTGGTAAGAATATCCTGAATGAGTCGGTCCTTCATCACTTCGGGCAGCGAAGATGATTTCGCCTTCTGCAGGGCGGCAGATGATGACTCGTAGGCTCGCTGAAGATCGTCATTGCGGGAGTCAAGACGATCGATTTCGAGTGCACGGACGGTCGACTGCACGTAGGTCTTGATCGTTTCTGCGACTTCGACGGATTTAGCGTCCCAGAATGTCCGACTTTCTCGCAACGCAGCATCCGCTTTGTGGCGCAGCAACCCGATTTCGGTTTCGTACGTGAGTCGGGCCTTCTGGAGCTCGTGAGCAGACTCAGCGTTACGGGCCTGGAGCCGGCTGATCAGACCCATTTTTTCGTGCGCCACCTCTGACACGGCCTGTTGATCATTCGCAGCAGCAACTTCGACGATCTCGGAGGCTTCAACAGCGCGTATCGGCAGATGGGAGTCATCGTCCGGTCCTGCTGCCGGTTCTGACTCACGCCTGCGGAACGCTCGCTGCAGGTGGTCGTTGAGGTCATCCTGATTAGACACGGCAATTCACTCCACTGCGGATCCTGCCTGTCGAAAACTTCGATCAGGTCCGGTGCAGTTATCTTACCGGTTGTCGAACGGAGTGTCATTGGTGTTTTGTGAATCGTCCAGCAGGCTTTCGGCGCGGACCGAATCGGTCATCGACTCCAGCAGATCTCTGAATTCCACGAGTTCATGATCAGTGCCCTGCCAGAGAACCAGCAGCGTGAATTCGGTCGTTCGCACGCACTGCAATGCAGCCGTATTCATCAATTCGAAACAGGAGAATTCAACATCCCGGGCAAAGGCACGCATCTCGGCCAGTTGCCGTTCCGCCGGAGTCTGATCGGCGTCGTCGTATTCTTCGGTGAACGCTGCCACGCATGATTCAACGACCTGAGGCGGGGGTGGACAGTGGTGAAGAATGTGCATCGACCAAAAGCATGTTCCATCGCTCGACACCGTGATGACAATGCTGTCATCGGTCTCCGATTCCTCCAGCTCCCAGATATCGGGGCACAGGAATCGGACGCCGTGCTTCTGAAAAAGAACGAGACTGGCTTCAATGGGAAGATTCATAATCTGATCCAGGATCGTCCGGTCAACATGGGGCCAGGCGGGATCCAGCCGCGTTCTGAGAACTGTGGATATCACGACCGCAT
Organism: Planctomycetaceae bacterium; assembly: GCA_039831615.1. Lineage (GTDB taxonomy): Bacteria > Planctomycetota > Planctomycetia > Planctomycetales > Planctomycetaceae > S139-18. Next base: position 11,559 of record JBDOMX010000327.1, on the reverse strand, counting down.
CGCGTCGGCGCGTTTGAATTCTGATGAGATGGATGGCTTGACCGCTCGCAGGCCAATCATTGCGCCGGCAATTGCTCCCGTAAGGTGTCCCTCCCATGAAACGCCCGGTTCATTCGTGGGAAGCACACCGTAGAACAGTGTTCCGCCGAACAGGAACCCGGTGAGCACGGCGACGGCGAGCGAAACGAAGCGGCGCTCGCGAAATCCCGCCACGATCAGGAATGCGATGAGCCCGTATATCAGGCCGCTGGCCCCCACATGAGTCCTGCCATCACGCCCCACGACCCACAACAGAACTCCGCCGGCCACGATGAGACTCACCACGACGGCGGCAGAATTGGAGCGGGAACCGGCAAGCAGAAACAGCAGGACACACAGTGGTACAGTGTTGCTAATGATATGATTCCATCCGCCATGCAGAAACGGCATCGTCACGATACCGCTTAATCCGAACACTGTGCGGGGCGTCAATCCGAACGAAGCAAGGTCAACGGGCAGGACAACGTCGATCAGAAACACGAGCCAGATGAATCCGATGAACCCCAGAATGAGTTTCGCTTCTTCTCGCTTCGTGTGCTGCATAGCATTCACTTTGACAATTGGCCTTGGTCGGAGCCATGTCCACGGATTCGGGCTGGATCGTGCCGTTTGATGACGCATGAGACACAATCTGGCGTGTCTCCGCCAGTAAGCCTCCATTCACTCGTACAACTCATATCAGTTCAGCCACAGTCCCTCACGCTGTTTGGTCGCCCGGTCACGGCCGGATACGATGGGCAGTACCATCTCAGATCACATTGGAAGCCAACATGCCAGTCAACCAACGCCGGGCCTCCGCGTTTGCCGGACTCCCAATCATCATCGCTGTAGTCATGACAGGGCTCATGGGAGCCACCACGGTGGTGGCTCAAACGACAGGCAAGGTGACTCCGGAGAGCGGAACGGATTCTGTCGAATTCTCGGAACATCTGATTGCCGGAGATTATGCCTACGCGTATGGAATTGCGGCCGCCGACATCGATGCGGACGGAGATCTTGATCTGACCAGTGCCGATTACACCCCTCACAATAAACTGTATCTGTTTGAAAACGACAGCCACGGTACGTTTCAGCGACACCTGATCCAGCAGGACGACCCGGAACGTCTGGAGCGTCACATGGTCGGTGATGTCGACAACGACGGTGACCTCGACGTCGTCATCGTCAAGAACCTGCGAGGACATCTGCTGTGGTTCGAAAACAGCGGAAAGCCGACCAGCGGACAACTCTGGCAGCGACATGTGATCACCACAGATCTCCCTGGCGCCTACGATGTCGCTCTGGCGGACTTCAACAGGGATGGTCACCTGGACGTCGCCGCTTCCAGTTGGGTTCTTGGCAATCAATTCGCCTGGTTCGAAAACGACGGCACTCCTGCGGACGGCGAGTGGGCGAAGCATTCCATCGAACAGGATGCGTCCGAAACCAGGACGATGCGGGCCGCCGACTTCGACGGTGATGGCGACAGCGATCTCTTGGGAACAATTCGACAGGAGAGTTCAGTTGTTTGGTACGAGAATCAGGCTGCCGATGGCGCAGTGACATGGGCCAAACACATCATCGATGGCAAGTCCGTCTGCCCGGCGCACGGGAATCCCCACGACATGGACGGCGATGGTGATCTGGACGTGGTGATGGCACTGGGATTCTATTTTCGTCCTGACTCTGATGACGCTGCAGCGTCACAGACGCGAGAACAGAATAAGATCGTCTGGTACGAAAATGACCAGCCGCGCGGCGGGCCCTGGCAGCAACATGTCATTGGTGCGCAGTTCGATGACGCCTTTGAAGCCATTGCGGGCGACCTCGACGGTGATGGTGACATCGACGTGGCGGCGACCTCGTGGAGAAACCCCGGACGAGTGGCGTGGTTTGAAAATCGTGGTGACCCTCGGCAGTCATGGACTCGACATCTGCTCAAGGAGAACTGGCGCAGCGCGAATCAGGTGATCATCGCCGACCTGAACGGCGACGGTCGTCTGGACATTGCTGCATGCTCGGAACACGGGAGCTATGAACTTCGCTGGTGGCGAAACGAGGGGCGTCCAGCCAGTCGCTGAGCCTTCGAATTTCCGAAGCCGACAAGTCAGTGGTCGCTGCCAGTCTCCGGGAGTCCGGTTCCTGCGCGCGTCATTCCGCCTGTGTGCAGGGAGTTCCGTTCCCTCAACGAGCCATCTCGATTTAATGCTCTCTATGCGAGCACGTCATGGATAATTTTGCCGTGCACGTCGGTCAGACGGCGTTCGATGCCGTTGTGGTAGAACGTCAGGCGCTTGTGATCCAGTCCCAGCAGGTGCAGGATCGTGGCATGAAAGTCGTGCGCTGTCGACACGTTTTCCTGAGCTCGGTAACCGAATTCATCGGTCGCCCCGTAGCTGAATCCAGGTTTCACACCCGCTCCTGCCAGCCAGCAGGTGAATCCCAGAGGGTTGTGGTCGCGACCGTACGTGCCCGCCTGAAACATCGGCATGCGGCCAAATTCTGTGGCGAAGACAACCAGAGTGGATTCCAGCAGACCTCGCTGCCGAAGGTCGGTCAGGAGAGCGGCAACCGGTTGGTCGAGAATTTCCCCGTGGACGTCATACTGCTTTTTTAGTTGACTGTGTCCATCCCAGTTGATGCGTCCACCGGATGCGTAAGCTCCATTGAACAACTGCACGAATCTGACCCCGCGTTCCACGAGCCGACGTGCCAGCAGACAGTTGTTGGCAAATCCGGCTTTGTGCTGGTTCGGACTATCCGCCCCGTACAGCGACTTGATGTGTTGCGGCTCATCATTGAGTCGGATGACATCCGGAATCCTTAGCTGCATCTTTGCCGCCAGCTCGTAGCTCGCCATGCGAGCCGCCAGCTCCTGATCACGGGGAAATCGTTGTTGATTCGTCTGTTCAAGGAATTTCAATCCCTCACGCGCGGCCAGGTCAGCCGTGGATGAAATCGATTCCGGACGCTCCAGGAATCGGATCGGTTTGGTGCTGCTGAATGGTGTCCCCTGGAATGCCGCCGGAAGAAACCCATTGGCCCAGTTATTAGGACCTGATTGCGGCATTCCTCGAGGATCTTCAATGGCCACAAAGGCGGGAAGATTCTGATTCTCGCTGCCCAGCGCGAAATTGATCCACGCGCCCATACTGGGAAATCCGTCGAATGTGAATCCTGTATTCATCACATTTTCGGCGGGACCATGCGTGTTGGATTTGTTCGTCAGTGAGTGCACAAAACAGAGTTCGTCGACTTTTTCACCGATGTGTGGCAAAAGATCTGACGTCATCTTTCCGCTTTGGCCTCGCGGCCGAAACGTCCACAACGGCTGAGTCAAATTACCGTTGGGGCCTTGAAATGAAATGACGTTCTCGTTGCCGGGTAACGGTTGTCCGTGATACCGAATCAACTCCGGTTTGTAATCGAACGTATCCACATGACTCAGGGCACCCGAGCAAAACACAACGATCACATTCTTTGCACGCGGTTCGAAGTGAGCAGGTCGGGGAGCGTACGGACGTGCAGGATCGATCGTGGGTGTCTTCGCCGCAGCGTCGTCCGCGAGCATGGAGGCCAGGGCAACTCCAGCGAGTCCCTGGAATCCGTCGGTGAAAAAACTTCTGCGGTGTGATTTGAACATGTGCAATCGTCGGAGTTTCAGGCGATGCTTCGCCGACAAATCTGTTGACAAATCCGGACTCGGTCCATCTCTGACGTCCAGGCTCCCGTTATCTCATCGTTTTTGCGGCGTGGTTGATCGCTCATGGAGGACATCATCCCAGTTGCCACCTTGCCATTCGCAATTGTGCCATGGATTTGTCTGGTAGTTTCTCGTACCAGACGGTGACGAAATGGCCAGGAGAGATTTCCGCAGTGCACGGGTATCCCAGATCCCCGGAGGCCGCGTCGCCCTGAATGATCATGGGAGCTGACCACGTCGCACCATGATCATCGCTCAGTCTGGCCTGGTTTCCGAGTGGTTGCCGTCGGTGCCCGTAGGTCATGAGCAGTCGACCATCAGACAATCGTTGCAGCTGCGATGGCAGACCCCAGACACCAATCGAATACGGTTCGGCCCACGTCCGGCCGCCATCGGTGGAGTGTGTTTGCAGGGTTTCTCTTTCGTTCACGGGATTATGATTTCTGATCTGCACGATCCAACGACCGTCGCTGGCTTCAACAGCATGCAATTCATGATAGCTGGTCGCAACGTCACCCGATCGAATCGGCAGTTTGGCATGCAGGTCCCACGATTTCCCATCATCCGCCGACGTCCACACTCCAACGCGCCGTTCATCGGTCCACAGCTCCACACCCGCATACATGAGCCGACCGTCGCTCAGATTGACCGGTCCATGTGGACTGTTCGTCGGGACCCGCCAGGCTGGTGACCAGTTCTCGCCGCCGTCGTCGGAACGCAGCATCCAGCACCCCAGATGACTGGCATGCTGCCCCTCGGGCAGGCGGCGCCAGGCCGCCTGCCAGCGAGCAAGCTGTGCTTGCGGCATGGTCGGTTTGCCGGCTGCGGCCGCCGCGACCGCTCGGTGATAGGCTGCCTCAAAAGCGAGCGATGTGAATGTTGTCACCAGCAACGTTCCGCGAGCCGTTTCCACGATCCCGGCGTCGCGGTCGTCGATGGGACCATCCAGAATCGTGCGAGCATAGGTCCACGTCTCTCCGTCGTCGTACGAACGAATCAATTCGACTCGACCAAACGGACAAACATGACTCTCGCGCCCGCCGGAGCAAACAATCAGCAGTTCTCCGTTGCGGCGACGGATTAACGTTGGCCAGCCGTGATAGCGGTCCGACTGGGCGCTGATCGTGCGGATCTGATGCACCGTGAATTCAGGGGCAGAGTTCGATGCGAAAACGGTGCTTTGCACACCGGCAAGTGCTCCCGCCGCGGAGACAGACATCATTGATCGGCGTGTCATTGTTGACATTGACAGACTCCAGGTTAATTGTGCACTCCAGAATATCTCAAAACCGTTGCGAATGGCAGCATTGATTGCCGACGGCAGATTCGCGATGCGATGCCTGGATTTCTTTCGGGGACTCCCGACAATAGCTCCCGTCTGTCAAAAAGAAAGCGACCAAATGATCTGTCGGAAACTGTGCTGCGTTGTGCTCGCTTGCTCCACCTGCTGTGGTGCAACGGCCGACGATTCACCGGACCTGGTTCCTCTCAAATACAATCATCCGGGGCTGGTGGTCGACCTCGGTGTCGGTCTGTGGGCTCATCCGCTGCCCATGGACTTCGACGGCGACGGCGACCACGATCTCGTCGTCTCCTGTCCTGACAAACCGTTCAATGGTACGTGGTTCTTTGAGAATCCCGATGGCGACACGGCGATGCCAACTTTCAAACCGCCGGTACGCATCGGCCCGGGAGCTCACAGCATGCGTGTGACTCATGATGGTGACCGAGTCGACGTAACGGTTCCCGGCACGGTCTGGGAAGATTTTCCAGCCAATCGATTCAATCATCCACGCCAGATCACGCTGCCGGCACCGCTGCAGCAGATGAAAAAGATACGAGCCAATCAGTGGCACCTGATTGACTGGGATCGTGATGGTCGCCGCGACCTCATTGTCGGTCAGGGTTCCTGGGATGACTATGGCTGGGATGATGCATGGGATGAACATGGGGTGTGGACCAACGGTGCACTGCACGGCAACGTGTTCCTGGTGAAGAATCAGGGTTCAAATGAAGTGCCGGAATGGACAACCGGAGTACAGCTCAATGCGGGCGACGCACCAATTGACGTTTACGGCTGGCCAAGTCCGTGTGTGGCCGACTTTGATGGCGATGGAGATCGCGACCTCATCTGCGGCGAATTCCTCAACAAGTTCACCTGGTTCGAGAATCGGGGCAGCGATTCTGCAATCCAGCTGGCCAAAGGAACCAGAGTCACAACGATTGACGGTTCCGAACTGGCGATGGATCTTGAGATGATCGTACCCACGCCAATTGACTGGGACAAAGATGGTGATACAGATCTGATTGTTGGCGACGAAGACGGCCGCGTCGCGTTCGTAGAGAATGTGACAACAGACGCTGCAGTCGACGGGTCGTCGGGTCCGGTGTTTCGCCAGCCGGTCTACTTTCGACAGACCGCGGACTGGTTGAAGTTCGGTGCTCTGGCGACTCCGTATTGCACTGACTGGGATGGTGACGGCGACACTGACATTCTGTGCGGCAATACTGCCGGCTACATCGGCTATTTTGAAAATCAGGGAGGCAGCCCGGTGCGTTGGAGTGCTCCGACACTGCTCAAGTCAAACGGTGAAACGATTCGAATTATGGCAGGGCCGAATGGATCAATTCAGGGGCCGTGCGAAGCACAGTGGGGATACACCACATTGAGCGCCGCTGACTGGGATAGTGACGGCCGAACGGACCTGATCGTGAATTCAATCTGGGGCAGGGTGGTGTGGTACCGCAATACGGGGACTGATGCCCGCGGCCTTCCTGCACTCGCGCCAGCACACTCCGTGGACGTGGAATGGACCGGCGCGACGCCCAAACCTGCCTGGACATGGTGGAATCCTTCCGGCAGGGAATTGGTGACCCAGTGGCGAACGACGCCCGAATGCGTTGACTTCAACGATGACGGACTCATGGACCTGGTGATGCTGGATCAGGAAGGTTATCTGACCCTGTTTGAACGGACACAGGAGGACGGCATGCTGCGACTTCAGCCGCCGGTACGCATCTTCGTGAATGAATCCGGCGAACCTCTCCGTCTCAATGAACGGACAGCAGGTGGCAGTGGCCGTCGAAAGATCCACCTAGTTGACTGGGACGGTGACCATGATCTGGATTTACTGACGAACAGCATGAATGCAGATCTGTACGAAAACAAAGGCAAGAACGCGGCCGGACAAACCATCCTGCACCATACCGGGCCTGTTGGTACACGCAAACTTGCTGGTCACACGAGCAGTCCGGCATCGATTGATCTCAACGGCAATCAGGTTCCCGACCTGCTCGTTGGTGCGGAAGACGGACACCTGTACTTAATGTCGCGTTAGCAGTTTTCGAAAATCGTGGCGGGTTTTGACTCGCGGGGGCACTGGATGACGGGCTCTCGCACTTCCGCCGCGGCCACGAGTCAGCGTAATACGCTGTAGTCGCGCATCGCCGGAGCAGAGTTTCATGAGCAATGAATCATCAAAATTGACGCCCCAACTCACGGCAACCGGTGAGACCGGGTTGCGAGGGCCATGGCTGCTGCTGGTGGCCGTTGTTCTAACATCGATGGCTGCCGGCACCGGCTGGGGTATCCGAGGCCAGTACGGCCACGAAACCGGGGCCATGATCGCCGGAACTTTGGCGGCACTCACACTGGTGATGCTCTTTGTGCCCAACGCCGTTTCGCTCAATGGGGCAAGAGCCGCCGCGATGATGGCCACCGCGATCGGGATCGGCGGTTCCATGACCTATGGCCAGACAGTGGGACTCTCACACGACCACGAAATCATCGGCCACGTGGAAGCATGGCGCTGGGGGATGCTGGGACTGTTTCTCAAGGGCGGCGTGTGGATTGGGTTCGGTGGACTGTACCTGGGGCTGGGCCTGGGAGGTAAACGTTACGGCGCCCTCGAAATGACGCTGATGCTGGCTGCGGCAATGGGGCTGTATTTCTTGGGGGTGTGGTTGATTAATTCGCCGTTCGACCCGTTCGACAAAGACAACCCGGTGTTGCCCACACTCTATTTCTCAGATCACTGGCATTTCGAGCTGGAGCGATTCGAGGCCGGATTGATTAAACCACGTTGGGAATCATTTGGCGGATACTGGATGGCCTTGATTGGTCTGGCTCTCTATTCCCGTTTGTTTCGAGGCGACAAGCTGGCTCTGCGGATGGCGATTGTGGGCGTCATCGCAGGAGGCCTGGGGTTCTCGGGCGGCCAGTGCACACAATCGGCACATGCCTGGCACCCCGAGTGGTTTGAAAAAGAGGGCATCCTGGGATTTGGGTCCGAGCTCTTCCGGCACTTCAACTGGTGGAATATCATGGAAACCACCTTTGGTGCCATCTGGGGAGCCATCATGGCGTTGGGTTTATGGCTCAACCGGCATCTGATTGACGTTTCAGATCATGACGACCACGTCTTCCTGCCGGCTCCCGTTGAAATGCTGCTGGCAGTGATGTATCTCAGCTTCGTGCTGGTGGGTGATTTCGGCTATTTGAATCCCGAGCGATCGCCGATCTTCGAACTCAAATATGCGACGACTCATCCCTTCGAATTCGCATCCTATTGGTACGTCGAAATCGGCATCCTGCTGGTCAGTCTTCCGCTCATCGGAATCGCCGGTGGACGGATATGGCCGTACATGATGTTGACGGTGTTGATTGTCGTCCCCATCTGCGGAAAAACTCTGCGCGCAACCGGCTTCAACCCGGCTGCTGACGGCTTGTGGGAAAGCTCCGGAATGGCCTGGTTCTGTCTGGTCCAACTGCCTCTTGCCTGGGGAATCGTCATCGCGGCGTGGCTGATTCAGGAGAGCCACAAACACACAACAGCTCGGTTTGCCGGCACCGCACTGATCTTTACGACCCTGGTCTTCTTCGGGCTGAACTCGGTGTTTTTCAATTTCGCATGGCCCTGGGAGGAATGGGGAGGCCGAACGCCCAATCAGTTGTTCTTTATGATTTCCTCCATCTTCCTGGTGCTGGCATCCCTGAGCACTCTGTTCATCATCCGGGGCACTGCCGACGCGCAGAACGAAAAATCTTCCGGCTGAGTTTCAGAGGGGCCGGAGTGCAGCGAACGCCGACTTTGGTGCCAACGGCGGCAGGCCTGCAGGCGCCGTGTGCGGTCACGCGTCCACCTGAATCGGCGTACGGTACCAGGCGTTGTACAAATAGCCCTTCAGATTCCAATCAACCGATTGCGGTTGAACGGCGTCGCTGGAATCGATGGCTCGAATGATCAATTGTTTCGTCATGGAATGGACCGGCACCTGCGCTGTCCACAAACACCAGCAATACTCGCGGGCCGGCGAAATCACATCTGCGGGCTGCCAGATTTTGCCGCCATCAGTTGAAATCTCAACACGGTCAATCGTTCGTCCTGACTGACCGGATGGAAGAGCATATCCATGCACAGTCAGCATTCCTGCGGGGACCCTGGCATCCACCCCGGGGACGCAGATGGCCGAGTTGACTGGAAATGTATAGATCGGTTGCGCGGCTGCCCATTCATCACGATCGCCGTCTGTCACCAACTTGTAGGCACCGGCAACATAATGGTTGTCCGATGGCCGATCGCTCACAACGATCCTGCCAAGCCATTTGACACTGCGGGCTCCGACGTACCCGGGAACAACCGTCCGGACCGGAAAGCCATGGTCGGGTGGCAGCGGATCCCCGTTCATGCTTGTCGCCAGCAGTGTGCCATTTCCGAGCTTCGTCTGCTCCAGTCCCTTTTCAAGTGGTATGGATGCTCCGAAGGGAAACGTTTGGTCGTTCTTTTCGACCTGATCGATGCTCTCGAACCAGACGTGTTTCGCACCGGTTTTCAGTCCGGCCCGCCGAAGGACGTCGGCTAACCTGACCCCGCCCCAGCGGGCATTTCCGATGGGGCCGGCGGCCCATTGTACACCACCCACTTTTTTGAAACGGCTGTGTTCGTTCCGCCGATTGCCCGCACAGGTCATCGTGGCCGTCACTTCGGTTGTGGGAAATCGTTCGATCAACTCCGTCATCGACAGACTGAGCTCCTGCTCGACCATTCCCTCAACCGTTAGCCGAAACGTATCCAGATCCACCTTCGGTACCGGCGCGTGACTACGAACGTAAAAGTGCCTGACCGGTGTTTCCCAGGACCGCACCAAATCGCTCAGCGCAGGCTCAGCGTTCTGCGGTACGGCGCCATGGACAATCAACTGTTTTTGGGCCGCAGGCTGTTGTGCTGCGATTCCCCATTTCTGGTCCAGTAATCCGACTGCCGCACCGGTTGCGGCCATACTCAACCACCGACGGCGACTCAGATGATCTTCGAGGATTGGACGAGATGGCATTGCTGGATTTCCTCGGCGAAGTTCAACCGCACGGTGTGAGTGGAAGAATTTGCTCACACTATGATTGAGGTTGGATGGTTGCTCAACCAAATAACGCCGCTGATTCGCAGCATTTAGGATTGCTCGAGTAATCACTGTCGCGAATTGAATGTAGCCATCACGCTCCGCCGTGATGATCAGCAGCCAAAACAGGACAGTTATTACTCGAACGGTCCTTACCTCATCTGAGACGGACCATCGATGACTCGTCTGCCGTTCGCACGTCCGACCCACCATTGGCCGCCGTTGATCAGCGACTGGCACCCAGCGCGATCGCTCCGTGAACAACCACTTCCTCGTCGAGTGCCGGGGCAACCACCTGCCAGGAATCGCCAATCGGTGGAAAGAGATATCGCGAGACGGCCTCACGCAATGGACGAAAGAACAGGTCTTCTCCCATGAGTGACACTCCGCCACCCACGATGACGATGTCAGGATCGATCAACGCCATCACCTGGGCAATTCCCCAACCGAGGACATCCGTTGAAGTTTTGAGGACTGACCGCGCGCCCGGATTTCCGTCGGCAGCCGCCTGACCAATCATGAGTGTTGTAAGGGTCTCCGGATTGTCTCCGCACCGACTGAGAATGTCGGCCCGATCTTCTGCAGACAAATGAGGCCGTCCGTGAGGAAGAAGTCGGTCCTGAATGCGTTCGGGTTCATTCCGCAGACAGGCGCGAGCGGTTGATGATACTCCCCAGCCGCTGGCAATCGATTCCACGGTTGCATGTGGATTTTCGGCCAGCAGGCCGGGCCGCAGATGTCCGATCTCCGCGGCCGCCGGACGGTCGGTTCCGTGAATCCGACCGTCGATCACTAAACCACCGCCAACCCCCGTACCAACCGTGATGTAATAGACCGTGCGACAACCTGCGCCGGCGCCAAATTTCGCTTCGGCGAGCGCGGCGCAATCACAGTCGTTCCCCAGCACGGCGGGCAGATCCAGCTGGTCGTGCACCCAGTCAACAAAGGGAAAATTCGTCCAGCCTTCAATTTGATGACTGGTGGTGACCAGACCGTTTGCTCCATCAACCGGACCGCCAAAACCGATCCCCACGGCCTGAATATCGAACTGCTGGCACAGTTTCGTTCCGCATTCGCGAATCTGACTGAGAATTCCCTGCGCGCCATCCGCAGGAACAACGTCACGACGGACGAAGGCTTCAAATTCCGCCTGTTCACCACGCCCGACGCCCAGCTGCAACTTGGTGCCACCAATTTCGATTCCAAGAATCATCGTTTGCCCTACAGCGTATTACGCTGATTCATGGCCGCGGCGGAGGTTCCAGAGCCCATCTTCCATTGCTCCCGCGAGCCACAACCCGCCACGACTTTTCGAAAACTCCTAAGCTGCGTAACGACCTTCGCTGTTGATGCGTGCAAACACGTCGTTCAGTACCCAGTGGAACAGACACAGATGGATGCTTTCCACCATCCCCATGTCATCCAGCGCAACATGCAGTCCA
>JBDOMX010000387.1:0-6845 GCA_039831615.1 Planctomycetaceae bacterium | reverse complement strand
GACTCCGCTGGCAACATCCTGTGGTCGGATACCATCACCGGTGCAGCCAACGGCAGCGTCCATACGTTTGTATTGAACGCCGTGGCAGACACCACCACTGCCATTCAGTCGGGAGACTGGCATGATCCAAATACGTGGGACAACGGAGTTCCCGATGCCTTCGCCAGAGCGATCATCGGCGATGGCGTGACCGTCACACTGAACGGCACCGATCACGTGGCTCGTGAGATCGTTGTGCACGGAATCCTGCAGGTGGCCGAAGATGGTCAACTGACTCCTGTCGACGGTGGATTCGAAGATCCCGTGCAGCCGGACAATACCTTCGAACAGGCTTCAGGAACAGGTGATGGAGATCTCACGGGTTCGGCGTGGACGATCACAGCCGGAGCCGGGATCACTCGGAATCTGAGCCCCTTCCAAAACGGCGGCATTGTCGCTCCTGAGGGATCACAGCACGGACTGATTCAGGGAACCGGAGAGTTCAGTCAAACAGTCTCCGGGTTTGAGTCAGGCAAAGAATACGAATTCAGCCTGCAGACAATGGCCAGACAGTCGGGTGCCGGAGGCAACAGTCTGGAAGTCATTCTGGATGCCGGGCTGGCAACCGAAATCACACTTGTTGACATTTCCGAAGTGACCTTCGACTCATTTACCGAAGTTGTGAGTCCAACATTCGTTGCCGGCAAGGACTCATACACACTGACGATCAAATCCGATCGCGATGGAGGCACCCTGACTGGCGATCGGACAACGATGGTCGACGACGCACAGTTTCGGCAAACAACTGTCGCGACAAAAACACTGTCTGCCGACTGGATTCACGTGAACAGCGGCGGTGTTTTTCAGGTCGGTTCAGCTGCCGATCGTTTTGACACCGGTGAGTTCATTGTCACGTTGACCGGTACGGATCAGGATGCCAATTACGTCATCGAAACCACCATGGGGACAATAGATGTCAACAATAATGACGGGTTCCTGATGACTTCGATGGGGGGGCGCCTGCAGTTCTTTGGTAAAGACAAGATCACGTTCACCAAACTGGCAGCCACGGCGGAAGTTGGCAGCAATACCATCACCGTCGAAAACATCATCGAACGCAACTACGACGGGACAACATCGGCCCTGTCCGACGGTCAGCTGAACTGGGAGGTCGGTGACACGATCGTAGTGGCCAGTTCATCCTACGACTACAGCGAAGAAGAAGTTCGCATCATTACGGACGTCAACAACACCGGCAGTCAGACCATTCTGACACTGAATTCCGCTCTAACACATCAACACTACGGTGAAATCGAAACTTATGGCAACGGTACACGGACGTGGGACATCGATCTGCGGGCTGAAGTGGCTTTGCTGAACCGCAGTATTACGATTCAGGGAACGCAGGACACTGATAACAGTTTCGGGGATCGAGCAGCCTACGGAACGGGTGCGGGGCAAAATCCGGGTGTGGGCGGACATGCCATGTTCAAGCCGGGTTCCGGGCAAATCACGATCGATAGTGCGCGTTTTGACAAAATGGGGCAGACGGCAACGATCGGCCGATACCCGATTCACTGGCACGTGGCCGGAGACCGCACGGGGGACATTTTGCGAAATTCCAGCGTGACCAACTCCAACAACCGTGGTGTCACGATCCATGGCGCCCAGAATGTTCTGGTAGAAGGCAATGTTCTGCACGATATTCACGGTCACGGTTTCTTCATGGAAGACGCTGCTGAAACCGGCAATGAGTTTTTGCACAACATTGTATTTGGGATTCACAAAGTCGGCGGTGGCTTTGCTCCGAACGATCCATTCGTGGTTCCTGGGATCACACGTGGACCGGATGGAAAGGTGAACGGGTCCGCACCGCAGAACGGGAACGGCGAAGGGTCTCATGACAGCGGGCAGAGAGCACGACATCGCTTTGTGCATTCCGCCGCTTACTGGATCACGAATCCCGACAACACGTGGGTGGGAAATATCTCTGCGGGCTCGGAAGGCACCGGATTCTGGTTGATATTGCCTGATGAAGTTCTGGGACTGTCCAGAGACACGGGCCTGTACAACAGTCTGAATCCACGTACAACCAATCTGCTGCAGTTCGACTACAACACCGCTCACTCGGGTCAAGTCGGGATGACATTCGACCGCGGCGAAGACATCTCCGGAGGACCACAGAGCAACGGGTATAACCCACCGCAGTTAATGCAGACGAACTTCTTCACTGGTTACAAGAATTTCGGTACGGCTGTGTATCACCGCGGTCCGGATGCCATCTTTAATGAAAGCCGTTTTGCCGACAACGCGTTCAGTTCCTTCAACACGTTCAGCCAACAGGAACACAACGTGCTGTTTGTCGGCCACAGTCGCGGCAATGCCGAACTGGAAACAACGGTCGGTGGCTATCGTCTCTATGACGGGCCGGGCCGAATCGTCGACTCGCACTTCGCTGGTTTTACAGCAGACAATGCACATTCTATTCGTATTGAAGGTGGTGCCAACAAGTTTTCGCATACGACGGCCGAAGGCATCTCCTTCGAAGACGATGGCACGGCCGACAATCTGGGCATCGAAATTTACGGCAACAACTTTATCTCGGACGATCAGACTCCCGTTTTTGTGTCCGGCCGTCCGGATTCGTTCTCCGGATTGATCTACGACGTCGATGGTTCACTGACTGGACACGGTGGGGGCGGAGCCGGTTATGTCCTGACGCCTAAAATTGACTTTTATCGCGATTCCACAGACCTCACGCCCGCCGCCTGGAACGGGTACATCAGCGACGACCGATTCGCCCAGTTACGGTTTGGCCGCGTCAACACCTCGAACGCAGTCGACAATCGCATGCCGGTGTTTCGGATTTCCAATGGCGATGGCCACTCGATCATCGCCGATCGCTGGAACGGGTTGTCTTATCTCCAGCGGCTGTACGTAAAACTGAACGCCGGCGATTATACGATCGAGTTTCTTAATGGTATCCCCGATGATGGGTTCGTTGTACATTCGGATGCCAAAACAGTATCGCAACCCGGCGATTCGACCGTCTTTCGGATTGTGGACGCAGGTCAAAACTATCAACCGAATCAGGGAACCGAAGTCCAGTCCGTGGAAGCTCTGCGAGCCGCAGGCAGCAATGCCTGGTTCCGCGCCGCTGACGGTGACCTGTGGATGAAAGTCTTTGAGTCCCCGACGCAGATCAGAGTTCTTCCTGCCACACCACTGGTCGTGACCAACACCAATGATTCCGGCGCCGGATCTCTGCGAGCCGCCATCACGGCCGCCAACAGCAACGCCGGCGTTGACAACATCATCTTTGACATCGGTGCGGGTGGCAGCACACAAACCATTCAGCCACTCTCGCCGCTACCGACCATCACGGATCGTGTCTACATCGACGGAACGCTGCAGACCTTCATGGCATTTTCAGGCAGCGGCTTTGAAACCGCTGTGCAACCAAACAACTCGTTTGAACTGGCGAATGGATCTGGCACGGGAGACCTGAGCGGTTCGCCGTGGTCATTCACCGGTGGGGCCGGAATTACACGCAACCTCAGTACTTTCCAAAGAAGCGTGGTGCCGACCAACACTGGTTTCGTTCAGGCTCCGGAAGGTCAGCAGCATGCCCTGATTCAGGGAGTTGGCAGCATCAGTCAACCGGTCAGCGGATTCGAGATGGGTCAGACCTATGACCTGAATCTGTACGCCATGGCACGTATGGCCTCGGACCTGGGCGGCAGTCTGCAGGTCACGCTCGACGCGGGCCTGCCGACTGAAATGACGATCGTGGATATCCCCGAGGTGACGTTCGTGCGGTTCATGGAAGTCGTCAGTTCGGAATTCACCGCGACCAAAAGTTCTTACACTCTTACGGTTTCATCCAATCCGGGTGCGAACGGCCTGACCGGTGACCGCACGACATTTGTCGACAGCGTGCAGTTCCGTCGTACTGCTCCAGCCATCGAACTGGATGGTTCTCAGGCCGGAGTAGCCAGCGGCCTGACGATCAGTGCCGGCGGCAGCGGAGTGAAATCATTGAACATTAATAACTTCATCAATGGTGCCGGCATTCACCTGCACACGGCTGGTAGCAACGTTGTTGAGAATGTCCGGGCCGGAGTGGATGTCGACGGCACTGCGGCTGCAAACGGGTACGGCGTTGGCATTCAATCGGCGGACAATACCGTTATTCACAGTCGCCTCTCCAACAACACACTGGACGGAATTGCAATCGGTGGAGCCGCGTCAACGGGTAACACCCTGAGTCGCAATTCGATTTCGGGCAACGGTGATCTGGGAATTGACCTGAACGATGATGGGGTGACTTCCAACGATCCGCTGGATCCCGACACCGGTGCCAACGATCTGAGTAACTTCCCTGTGCTGACACAGGCGGAAACATCAGGAGCCGGTACCACGATCGGCGGCAGTATCAATGGCCTGGCAAACACCACCTACCACATCGAATTGTTTTCCAGCAGTCAGCTGAATGCGTCCGGTCACGGCGAAGGGGATTCGTATCTCGCAACCACTCAGGTTACCACGGATGCTTCCGGCAACGCGTCATTCAGTATCAATCTACCCGCAGTGCCAATCGGTCAGTTTATCACGGCGACCGCAACAGATGACGACGGCAATACATCCGAATTTTCGGCCGGTACAGAAGTCACAACGACCCCCGCCAGCATCGCTGGACGACATCTATTCTACAACAACTCGCGCTTTGACGACCCCGGCCTGGTCGGTGATCCGACTGTCAACGCAAACGACGACGGAGCGATCGCGACCAACAAAGCTGCATTACAGTCCGGAACGACAGCCACATTTTCCAACTACAGCAGCTACAGCCGTGGCATCAACGGGGTCATGGTGGACATTGCTGACGCCGCCGGAACGATAACGCCTGCTGATTTTGAATTCCGCGTTGGCAATACACCGGATCCATCAACGTGGGCGGTTGCACCGGCACACAATGGCTTTGCAGTTCGAGCAGCAGCTGGTGACGGAGGTTCTGATCGTGTGACGTTCACGTGGGCCGATGGTGCGATCAAAAACCAGTGGCTGCAGGTGACGGTCAAAGCCAATGCGAATACCGGTTTAGCCACACCGGATGTGCACTACTGGGGCAATCAATTCGGCGACACCGGCGGAAGCGAACTCAATACAAAAACAATCGACGGGAATGACCAGATTGGCAAATCCATTCCTCACAAAGTCGACCGAATGACGCAAGGAACTTACTTTGCAGAATGGGCCAGCGATGCGGCGGACAGTAGCCGCGCGAACAGAGAGCGAGAAAGACGCCGGCCACGGTGGATTGATCTGACAGAGGCCGCCAGTCTGTCTGAAAACGACGACAGAGAAACGCGGACTCGTCGGACCACGCTTGACTGGTACACCTTTGACGAAGAAATTACGGTGAAGATCAGACTTGGAGAGAACACCGATCGGTTTGACGTCTGAACGTCCGGGCTGTTCACTGCGATCCGCAAATTGCCATTATCTTCGTGCATGTGACCATTTGGTCGTCAGAGAACATTAGATTGAATCAGGAAATACTGCATGCTCTACTGAGCAAACATGGGCAACTCCGACGTTGACCACCCAACTTCCGGTTCACTTCCGTTTAGTTCATTCTTCGAAATCATCCACGTGCTTACCATTCTTCTCTTGTCAGCCGGATGCGGTGTCGCTGCGTCATTAATTGGCGCATTGGTCGCCGCATTCGGAAAATCCAATGCGGACGACTTACGCGTCGGAAACGCAAGCGGCATTGGCTTTCTGATCGGCCGTCTTTGAATCCGCGACGGATTGAGCCACGACATCGCCTCCGACATCATTTGATGACCGACACCTGCTCGTGGATTGGAGAAGAAGGGTCATGTTAAAAGCGAACACCGCTGTGAATACTCTCCATTTTTGAGATCAGGGGAACGATCTACCGGCGACAATTGATGTCGTAAACATTCCGTTTCCGTCGTCCGTGCATGCTTTGCTTGAGACCACTGCGGCGACCGGTGTCCGTCATCAGTGCTTTGACAGGGAAACCAGGAATCTCCGGCAACAAGTGTCCTTGAAGCAACGTGTTCATTTGATGTCGGGGAGATTGGCAATTCGCCATTGCGGCTCATTTTACAATGTAAGTTTACGCGGATACGATCAAATCAAACAGGGTAGCGGCAAGTGCATACTCTCGTGCTACTGCGGTGAAAATCATCCGTTCGGTACTGTCAATTCTCTAACCGGCACTCGTGAACTGTTTTCTTCATGCAACGCATTCTTCTCGTATTCCCTGGCATCGCCATCCTGGTGGGCTGTTCGCAGCCAAATGAATACCAGGCCCCACCGCCACCCTCAGTCACGGTCGCTCAACCGCTGGTCCGGACAGTGACGAATTATCTGGAGGAAACCGGAACGACCGTAGCCGTCGAACGGATCGAGATTCCAGCCCGCGTGCGCGGCTATCTTCAGGAGGTCTATTTCAAGGATGGGCAGGATGTCACGAAGGGCGACGATCTCTACCTGATTCAGCCCGGTGAGTACAAGGCAAAGGTTGCCGCCGAAAAAGCGACCGTCGAGCAGGTAAATGTCGCACTCACTCGCGCTGAAATCGAGCTCAATCGTCAGCAGAACATGCTCAAAGAGAATGCCACGTCACAATCCTCAGTCGACACCGCGCAAGCCGAACGAGATGGTACTGCCGCCCAGCTTGAAGCAGCAAAGGCCGCTCTGGAACTGGCCGCTCTGGAACTGGCCGAACTGGACCTGGAGTACACATCGATCACCGCGCCGATTGATGGGCGGGTTGAACGAACTCTGGTCAGGGCCGGGAACCTGGTAGGAGACGGTGAAGCCACTCACCT
>JBDOMX010001024.1:0-6857 GCA_039831615.1 Planctomycetaceae bacterium | reverse complement strand
TTTCGCCGTTGTCTTCCGGTTCGTTGTTTGCATCCGTGTTTTCAGTTTCTTCGGTCTCGTCAGAATCGTCAGAATTTTCAGCCTCGTCATTTTCATCAGCGTCGTCATCGTCTCTCAGTTCTTCCGGCAGCAGTTTTCCGTCGTACTTCGCCAGAGCCGGTTTTTCATCGAATGTTTCCAAATGGCTGGGGCCTCCCTGCATGAACAGGAAGATCACATTGGTTGCTGTCCCGGGCGTATCGGGTGACTCGAGTGACAGCGGATTCCGGGCTTGAAATGTTTCCGCCGCTGCATCGCTGGCCAGCATGCTGCCCAGCGCAAGACTGCCGAAACCGAGGCCACCGTTAAACAGAAAATCGCGACGTGAATTCACAGCAGTTCAATCTACGAAGGAGAACTCCGAAAGGTTGAAGAGCGACAGACAAATTTTGGAAAGCGCCTGGGCTCGTTCCGGAGCGACTTTTTCCAGGGACTCCGGAGGATTCGTCAGTGATTGACTCTTCGCTGCCTCCAGTGACTGCAGCAACTGCATTGCTGACTCCAGTTCATCTTCGCGAGGTGGTCGGCTGAGGGCCAGCTGCCACGCTCGGACGACTTGATTTTGAGGATCCTCTCCGGCTTCCATCACCACACGCCCCGCCATGTGCATCGCCTGCCGAAAGACCGACCCATTGTTCAGACCCCACAATGCCTGAGGAGCGACTGTCGTGACGTCTCGCACCGGACAACTTTGCGACGTCACTGGTGAATCAAACACCTGAAACATGGGGAGTTTGAAATTTCGCCTCACCAGAATGTACAGCCCTCTGCGGGTGTGCTGGGCGGGATCGGCTGAAACAACCCAATGCCACCGCTCCCGCAACGAAGCGATTTCATCCTCTGCCAGCGGAGGCACCACCGGCGGCCCCCCGGTTGCGAGGTTGATTGTTCCGGACGCTGAATGGACCGCATCCCACAAAGCTTCGGCCTCCAGCCGTCGTCGATTCATGCGCCACAGCAACCGGTTGTCAGGATCTGCTTCCCGATGCCGCTCTGAACTGAAACGACTACTCTGGCGATACACCCCGGAATTCATGATCAGTTGATTCAGATATTTGACACTCCAGCCGTGCGACACGAATTCAGTCGCCAGCCAGTCGAGCAGTTCCGGATGAGACGGTGGTTCACCCATCCAGCCAAAGTCATTTGGAGTCTCCACAAGACCACGTCCAAAATGCCAGTGCCAGATTCGATTCACCATCACGCGTGCGGTCAGCGGATGATCATCCCGTGTGAGCCACAAAGCGAATTGCTTTCGTGCCGCGAAGACATCCGGCAATTCTGCTGACTGGCCGGTCGCCAGTGCCAGTGACGCGGGCAATGCGGGCGTCAATTGCTGCTGCGGCTTCTGCAGTTCACCGCGCTCCAGCAGAAAACTGGGTTTCACAAGTTCGGGATGTGCACGTCCCAGAACGCTGACCGTTGGGATGTGCATCAGGCCGTCGTAAGGAATCGTTTCCTGACCGGCCGTACTCTGAGGCAATGAGAGGACCGCCCGCCCGATCGCGGCCAGCAGCCGCTGCTTTTCCGCCTCCTGCTCCGCTGAGAGTTCCTTCCCCGCAGTCTTCGCCTCAAACAGACGGTAAGCCGTGCGGGCCTCCTTCACGGCGACGACGCGCGGAAAACTTTGACGCCAGTCGGCTTCACCCATGGCATTCCATAACGGAAGTTCCACTTCGCGAGCAGAGGAAAAAATCGCCTGCAGCGAGAAGTAGTCTTCCTGAGTGAAGGGGTCGAACTTATGTTCGTGGCAGCGGGCACAGGCCAGAGTGACGCCCATGAATGCCGATGCCGTGGTGTCTGCCCAGTCCGTGAGTGTTTCATAGCGAAGCCGCTTCGCGTCCAGCGCGGATTCGTGGACGCGAGGACCAAGAGAATAAAAACCTGTCCCGATGCGCGCCTCCAAATGCCGCTTTTTCACCTCAGGTACGATGTAGACCCGACGCGGATCAAGGTCGAGGTTGTCCGGCCAGAGTTCGTCGCCCGCGATCTGTTCCTGCACGAAGATGTTGTACGGCTTGTCGTCGTTGAAACTCTTGACGACATAGTCACGATATCGCCACGCGTTGCGATAGTAGATATCCGTTTCGTAGCCTCCGCTGTCGGCATATCGAGCAACATCAAGCCAGTGTCGCCCCCATCGTTCGCCATAATGTCTCGACTTCAAAAGCGTTTCGATCATCTTCGTCCAGGCGTCTGCAGAATCATCGGCAACGAATCCGTCGATCTGCTCCTGTGTTGGCGGCAGCCCCAGCAGATCGAAACAGGCTCGACGAATCAGCGTGTGCCCATCGGCCTCAGGAGCAGGCTCTAATCCGGCATCCTGCAGCTGCCGGAGGACGAACTGGTCGATCGAATTTCGCACCCGATCGGAATGTTTGAGTGATTCAAGAGGTGCCGGCTCGTGCCGAATCACTTTTTGAAAGGACCAAGGCAGTTCGGAAAGGTCACTGGCGATGCAGCTGACGGAACAGAACGTCATCACAGTGACGACCAGCAATCGTCGCCACAAAAGCTGAGTCTTCAAAACGCAGCGACCACTACAGCGTATGACGCTGATTTGTGGCCGCGGCGGAGGTGCCAGAGCACATATTCTATTGCTCCCGCGAGCCAGTACACGCCACGACGTTTCGAAAACTGCTCTAGACTTCATGGAGCGGTTCCGTGGCGTCGCCGAATCGGTCCAGATGCAGCCCCATCTTCTGCATGAGACTGAGGTACAATCGACACATCTGACGATTTTCGTTCTCTCGATAGTCCAGAACCTGGCCACCTTTCAGCTGACCGCTGCCTCCCCCCACCAGGACCACCGGCAGCTGGTCCGCGTCATGATGCCCGCTCATCATACTGGAGCAAAGCATCAGCATTGAGTGATCCAGTGCCGTCCGCTCGCCTTCCTGAATTGAATCCAGCCGTCCGGCGATATAGGCCATCTGTTCCAGAAAGAACTGATTCACCTTCAGCCAGTCGTCCGTATCGCTGTGCGACAGCAGATGATGAATCATGTAGTCGACACCCAGGTGGGGAAATCGTAGCGTGCCGTGATCGTTGTTGAGTTTGAGCGTACAGACGCGCGTGGTGTCCGTCTGGAATGCCAGCACCAGAATGTCGGACATGAGCTTCATATGTTCGACGATATCCTGTGGAAATCCGTCATGCGGACGAGGAATATTGGGTTCGGTGAGCGTCGGACGCCACCCCTGCAGTTCACCTCTTTTTCCCGCACGATCAATGCGCTGTTCAACCTCACGGACTGAATTCAGATACTCATCCAGTTTCAGTTGATCCAGTCGACTGATGTTTCGTCTGAAATCACGGGCGTCGGTCAGGACAGCATCCAGCACACTTCTGTCACCCACCTGGGCACTGTCCTTGAACAGCTGATCAAATGCGAGCGCCGGATAAACTTCCAGAGGAGTCGGCGTGGTTGGACTGCTCCACGATATGTGCGAGCTGTACAGCATCGAATAATTCTTGTGCACCGACGGATTTGCTTTTTCACAACCCAGCACCAGACTTGGCAGTTTGGTGTGCGAACTGATTCGCTGAGCAACCATTTGATCGACGCTGGTTCCGGACCGAATCGTTCCACCCGGAGCGAGCGGTGCTCCAGAGAGCAGGTTGCCGGTCTGCGAGCTGTGAATGTTGCCCTTCAGCGCTTCGGCGTTGTACAGGCCACGAATGAAAATCAATCGGTCACGAAAACTGCTTAACGGCTGCAGGACTTTGCCAAGTTCCATGTCGGCGCCGCTGCCTTTGGCCCACCATTCATGTCGGTGGTACCCGCAACCGGAAAAAAGAATGGCCATCCGAGTGGGAGGTTCGCTGGACGAATCATTCGTTCCTGCCTGATGGCCCCAAACCGATCGGGACTCCATCCACGGCAGAGCCATCGAGACTCCAAGACCGCGAAGAAATGTCTTTCGAGAAACATGGTTCATCCTGATCCTCCCTTTGATGTCACTTATCCAGGGTCAGTCATCCATTGCAGAGTGCCATCCGCTGGACGACGCAGGACGGGACTGCGGGATCATTCGCGCCGACTGGCACAGCCGCTGCGAATGACATCCAACACCATACAGTGTCCGGAACTACTCTGCTGCACCGCCACCTCGGATTTGTCGAAACTGACGACTCAGGACCACCGCCTCAACAGCGGTGTGAAATCGATATTCTTTAGCTTTAAGTCGACTGACCATTGTATCGAGCAGGGGCTCATCCGAGAACTGAATTTCTCGCCCAAGCGCGAAACCCAGCAGTTTACGACAGAATTGTCGAACCACGTCTTCGCGACGGTCTTCCAGCAGATAATCGCGCAATCCGTCCAGGCCGTCGATTGTCTTTCCATCGACGAGCGTCGTTTGAGTATCCACCGGACCGGAACGGAAGCGGCCAATGGCATCATACTGCTCCAGCGCAAATCCATACGGATCGATCTTCACATGGCATTTTGCGCATTCCGGTGCCGAACTGTGACGTTCAATCAGCTCGCGAGCAGTCAATCCGTCCGGGACCGTCTCCGGCAATTGAGGCACATTGGCTGGTGGCCGTGGAAGCCGCTCCCCCAGTAGTGTTTCCGAGATCCAGTTGCCCCGCAAAATCGGGCTTGTTCGTGACGCTCCGGACTGGCTGGCCAACAGTGTTGCCATGCTGAGAACTCCACCTCGCTGCGCGGAACGCATGCTGGTTACTTTTCGCCAATCGGTTCCTGTGACACCATCCATGCCGTAGTGTCGTGCCAGCGCATCGTTCACGAATGTGTGGTCGGCGCCGAGCATGTCGAGGATTGATCCGTTGTTTCGAAACATGTCTTCAAAGAACAGGACTGTCTCTTCGTACATGTCACTCCTCAGTTCAGCAAACTGTGGATACAGAGTCTCATTCTTGTCGTCGTTTTGATCGAAGTTCCGCAGGTGCAGCCACTGACAGGCGAACTGCACGGCCAGGCGACGCGCGCGTGGATCGGCCAGCATTCGTCGGGTTTCCTGAAGCAGCGCGTCCTCACTGCTGAGCTCATCCCTGGCCACCCGCTCTCGCAGTCCTTCGTCAGGCATCGACGACCAGAGAAAATAACTGAGCCTGTTTGCCAACTCGTCCGCCGACACCGCATCGGCGGACGTCCCGCTGCCTGGTTGTTCCCGGCGATACAGGAACCCGGGCGACGTCAACACACGAGCCAGCGTGAGTCGCAGTGCCTCGTCATGTGACAGCTCTGACTGACGGAGCTGCGCGTAGAGTCCCCGGATGTTCGCCTGCTCGGCCTCCAACAGTGGCCGTCTCCAGGCTCGATCGGCAAACGCCAGCACGGCATCCAGATGATCGGATTCGCTGTCCAGCAAACGTTTGCGGAACTGCTCGGCTCGTACGGTGACTGCCCTGGCCAGGGGTGTCCATTTTTTCACCAGATCAGGACGGTCCTGCGTGGCGAACGCCTGAGTCATTTCAAACGCCGTCTCATACTGCAGTGGTTCCTGACTCACGTACAACAGCACATCCCAGAGTCGCTCGAGTTCCGCTGCCTGATCGCCATTCAGCATGAACCGCTGCAGGACGTCATCCTGTCGATAGAACAGCGTAATCGTGACGACTTCATCGACCGGCACGATACGGGAATAACACAGGGCCGGCGCGAACAGCTGGCGAAATTCATTGAATGCCGTCTCAACGCGATTCTTCGACATGGGATCATCGTTGACAACGATCGGAATGGTCACTGGCAGCGCGTCGGCGGACAGTGGTGTCAGTGCGGCTTCGATCCGTACAGTGGCATCGCCGGGCGCAGCCGGGGCGAGCCGCCCCCGGGTCACAAATGTTCGGCCATTTGCCAGTTGAGCGGGAATCGTGAACGAAACGACATCCGGGGCGCGAATGGTCAGGTCATCAGGCATGCTTTCACTGCCATCGAGTCGTTTGCCGAATCGTGCATCCGAATCAAGACCTGCCAGCACTTCCTCAAGCCGGTTTACCGGAGAAGCAAGTTCTGTGATCTGGTGATACAGAATCGCGTTGGGAGACTGTGTGTCGTCGGGCGGCGGTGCGTCCCCCGTCACAAGCGCCTGGACCTGCCGAGCCAACTCGAGTCGTCGATCGGAATCCTGTTCGTTCTGCCAGTGAGCCAGAATCGAGTCCCGCGGAACCGCATGTGGCACCGCTTCGCCGCGATCAACTCCATCCATCCGGCCTTGATAGAAGTGCCACGTGCGCTGGTTCCCATGACTGTCGGCATGAGGATTTGCGGCCTGAATGTTGCCGCTCACGTCCTTTGCCAGATTCCAGCTGCGTTTTTCTCCGTCCTGTTCTGTGATCACCAGATTCACTTCGGTGAGGTCACAGGCATGCGAGCCATCCCTGGACCCGATGATTAAGGAAATCAATTCGCCCGTGCGGACGGACAGCATCTTCCCCGGCAGTTCGGCAGAGCCGCCGGTGGCAAACACTCCTTCGCCGAGACTGCTGATGCTGTCCGTGGTTCGATGTTGCACAATCCATTCCTGGCCGTTTCCACATTCGGGATGAACATCGGCCGCTCGCGCTTCCACCTGAATCAACCCGGTCATGGGGCTCCGCCAGCCAATCGCCACAAACAATGTGGGCGACGGATGAACCATGATCGAATGCGGTCGAGCAAGCCCGGGAACACGGACTTCGTTGTCAGAAGAATTACTGACAATCAACGGCGTCGCAGGTGTTCCCCATCCGGCAATGAATTTGTAGTCCGACGATGTGTACGGTTCCTCGAAATGCCCGGCGACGTTCACCGTCCCCGACTCACTGATCGCAAGGAAATCGAGCCACGATCTCAGCACTCCGACATCTAC
>JBDOMX010000745.1:0-1668 GCA_039831615.1 Planctomycetaceae bacterium | reverse complement strand
AGGGCCGATTCTCGATCTGGAGCGCTGGATGGTTCGCGACCACCATCGTGTACACATGAATAATGAAACCTGGAACGCTTGGCCACTGCTACTGTTGTCCACAACAGTCATTGGAAGCACTTGCTGGTTACTGGTCAAGGCTTGTGAATGGCTGGGAACCGGAAGTGTCGAGCACCCGCACTATGAATTGTTCGGGTACCAGTTCGCGGGATTCGGAATGCCCACCATGTTTGTGGCCGTGATCTTCGCTTCCATGGCGACGAGTGTTCCCGACACAGTCATATCGATCCGCGACGCGCGTGATGGCGACTATGACGATGCGGTTGCCAACGCGCTGGGGAGCAACATCTTTGACATCTGTTTTGCACTCGGCTTTCCGCTATTCCTGTACACATTGATGCACGGCAGCATTGAGATGAATGAAGAAGTGATCGCTCAGAGCGGTGAGCTTCGTCTGTTGCTGCTGTTTCTGACCGTTCTTGGCTTCTTCGTTTATTATGCCGGAAAGAAACAGAAAACCAATGACGGCACAACTTATGTGGAATTGAAACGCGGCAAGGCTTTTCTACTGCTGCTGATCTATGTTGTCTTTGTGGTATATATTGTCGCCCGCGGCGAACACGCAGAATGGACAAACGTCATTTCGGAGAACCTTCAGAGCTTGCTTAGACTGATCCCGAAATTCGGCTGAACAAGATGAAGCCCGGAGGGTGATTTAATTTGCGAATCTGCTGGTCCGACAAAAACTGATGCAACGCAAGATTACAATTCGGTGGTTGCGAAGAAATTGGACGCGAGGTGTCTGCTTCGACAGGGCCGGTCAGCGTGATGTTTCCCTCGCTGGGCGTCTCCGCGATCGATGTCGACGGCAAGCCGTTTGACAACTGGGCGGCTCGCATGCGGTGTCTGGCACTGTGACTTCTGATGCCTCTCTTGGGTCGTTGGCTACCGCAATCTCATTGGTCACAGTTGATGAGGCACATTGCGTTTCTGAGTGGGGACACGACTTCCGACCGGCGTATTTTAACATTGCTCGGATAAGCCGTGATTATTGCGCCACTGACGGGATCGCCCCGCCGCTTATGGCGCTTACGGGCACTGCTTCCAGAGCAGTCCTCAAAGATGTGCAGCGAGAACTCCAGATTGGCGACTTTGAAGCCATTATTACTCCCTCGACGTTTGACCGAGCGGAACTTCATTTCCGAACCGTGCCGTGTCGGTCCAAGGAAAAGATCTTGCGCCTCCGGGGTTTGCTAGAGTCGCTCCTGTTCGGCGACAATTAGTCGTACGGTTTAGCGACAACTAGAATTCCGGTCGGTTTTTGGAAACTCAGCTACCCTCGCAGACATTTGAGTCTCATCGCGTTTCTTCGGGACATGCCAGCTCGTTGTCTCTGGTTCGCTTCGACAACAATGATTATTCCGTGCCGACACAATTCGCACACCGTCCGATCACTGTTGTGGCGACGGTGGATGAAGTGCGAATCGTCTTTGAAGATCGGCTGGTGGCCCGGCATCGGCGGTGTTGGAAAAAACAGAAATCCCTGTTTAATCCCGTGCATTATCTGGCTCTGCTGGAGCGCAAGCCCGGTGGCTTCGATCACGCTCGGCCGCTGGAGGACTGGGAGTTGCCTGTCTGCTTCGGCATTCTGAGGCGTCGACACGAAGC
>JBDOMX010000831.1:6210-6873 GCA_039831615.1 Planctomycetaceae bacterium | reverse complement strand
CTCCTGAGTGTGACCGCTCAGCAGCGGCAGAAAAGATCGTCCATCAAGGCCATCAGGGCCTTTCGTTTCTGTTACCTCCATGAACGTGGGGAAGAAATCGACGACAGACACAAAGTGCTGCTCATCACGGGTCCCCGGTTGGACAACTCCGGGCCAGCGAACCAACAACGGGCTTCGTGTACTGTGAAACCACGCGTTGCACTTGGCGAAAGGTACAGCGATCCCATTGTCGGTGATAAACAACACCAGCGTATTGCCGGCCTGACCTGATTCGTCCAGGGCCTGCATTACTTTGCCAAAGGTGTCATCAAGCCGTCGCGTGGAATTCAGATACGCCGCCAGTTCAGCTCGAACGCCGGGCAGGTCCGGCAGGAATCCGGGAACATCAACTTCTTCCGGTCTGTAGACTCTCGAAGGCATCGCGGCGCCTTTCGTGAGCTGTTCCGGATTGCACCACGGGCGATGCGGGTCGTGCGAATTGACCATGAAATAGAAGGGCTTCTTCGCATCCTGACACTGTTTGAGAAACGCCTGACTGCGCTGGTAGTAGACGTCCGGATCGCGCCCGTTGCCAAGTTCCATCCGGTCGAAGTGAAAATCCCATTCCATCGACTTCTTCGGAGTGGAATGGCCGACTTTTCCGAGGATCCCGGTGCGATGATC
>JBDOMX010000831.1:3451-6200 GCA_039831615.1 Planctomycetaceae bacterium | reverse complement strand
GGCGGCCTGGGCCACGGCGGGGGCGACCCGGGTGAGCACGCGCGGATCGAAGGGCTTGGGGATCAGGTACTCGGGTCCGAAGGAGAGGCTGTCGAGGTTGTAGGCCTTCAGGACCTGGTCGGGCACGTCTTCTCGGGCCGGCATGAACCCCATGGCACCCGAGCGATGGCTGTATCGACCTGTTGCGATGATTGCACGGCACGGGGCGCAGATCGCTGCGTTCACATGAGCCCTGGTGAACAACATACTTTCCGCAGCGAACGCATCCAGGTGGGGCGTAAGATCCGTAGGCCTGCCACCGTAGACTCCCAACGATCCGGCGTGCAGATCATCCGCGGTAAACAGCAGGATGTTGGGCCGGTCTGCATGTGCTGCGGTCAGAAAAAGACTCAACAGGGGTGCGGCGACTAACAATGTGCGATTCATGAACTGACTCGTCCTGTTCGTTACCTGAGCAGCACGGCGAGGATGGCCGCGATCTGATTCATGATTTCGGCATCGCCGGGGGCACGGCCGGCTGCCGAATTCCATCTGAATCGCGTCAGGTGTTGAGACCCAGGACGTGCTCGGCGTTTTGGCGAAAGATCTTGTCCTGAACGGTCTGCGGCAAATCATGCAGCTTCTCGAACAGTTCAAACTGCGGGACATGCTGGCCCGGTTGGAGATAATCCGTTCCGAAACAAATACGATCCTGCCGACGGATCAGAAACTCTCGACCGAATTCCAGGTCGCGGCTGATTGCATTGGCACCGGAACCGGCCGACAGATCGCCATAGATGTTGGTGTACTTGTCCATCAGGCGGTCGATGGCTCCACCCGGAGTCACCTTGTGTTGAGGATAGCCGCCCAACTCCTTCTGATCGCTCACTCCCGAAATCGACGCCCACCAGCCCGGACCATGGCCAATGAAAGTGAGTTTGGGAAACGATCGAACGGCGTTCTCCAGATGCGGCAGCCCCGGCTCATCCTTCCCACGAATGTTGTCAATGTGGAACAGCAATGGAATCCCGACAGTCTCACAGGCCTCGTACACACGCATCATCAACGGATCGTCGAATTCGAGTCCCACCTTATGTTCGCCGAAACCTCGGGCTCCCTGATCGACATATTTGCGAATGATGTCAATCAGCCCCTGCACACCGCCACGAATGATCGCCCGCGGGTCGATCGAGCAAAACGGGACCAAACGGTCCGGGAATTCCCGGGAGGCCTGGATGGCGGCATCGGGAAGCTGCAAATACGTCGTCGACTCGGGAGACACCAAAGGCAGGACAACCGCTTTCGCGATGTCATGTCCATCCATCCATTCGACCAGTGCCTTGGCCGTCAGTTCTTTGCTGCCGTTGGTGTAAGTGCCGATATGCGTGTGCATATCGATGAACCGGGATGCCGGTTTTTGGATGGCGAGCACTCCGTGGGCCTGCTTCCCGACGGAAACACCGGCGGCGGCAGAACAGGCGGTCAGCATTTGACGGCGATTCATCATGTGTCCCCCTCGCAAACAGTTTGACCAACTGTACGACTCCCCGGCGAAACAAACAATCGTTGCGTTCAGCAAGGCCCGGCACATGTTGGCAAATGACCATGCGGGACTGGGTGAAGTGCAACGACCGAGGTGCGTGTGACAGGGCTGTGGACAGTCATTGAGCGGCGTTCTGTTCCTGGTCAATGTCCTGTTCGTCATCAGCAGCTTCTGTACATTTGACACGCCGGAGTTCACCTGCCACACGGAAAGAAATCCCCGAAGGTTGGCATCACAGAACAGCTCGTCATATATTGGCGCCTGTTGAAGGATGGCTGATGCCACGTTCCATTGAGAGTGCAGCGAATGAATTCCCAGGAACTGATGTTCATGCAGCTTTACGGTGGTGGCCTCCTTTCCGCCGGAAGTACCTGGCTGAAGGTTGTCTTTCTGGCGTTTCTTCTCGGCGTCCCCGTCTACCGTCCGGAGCGGATCAGAAACGTTTCGCTGTATCGTCGCGCGTACATGTGTTTTGGGCTGTCGATCATTATTCCGAGTGCTTCAACGTTCCTGTTGGCTGCGGTGATGTCGCCGGGTGGAACGGGCATGGGACGCAGCATTGGGAATTCGTCATCTCTGGCGGGAAACGGCTTGCTGCAGTTGTTGGGTGCGGCCGGTCCAGTCCTGTTTGGGATTAGTCTGATTTGTGCTCTGGGGGCGGTGGTTCCCGGATTCATACCTCCACCAGGTTCTCGCAACTCGGGCCGCCTCCAGGACACATCTTCATCAACGGAAGACGATGAATCTCCTGGGGGCCGAGGCTCCACTGAGTCGATGTCACCATGAGCCACTCTGGCTGGGCACACGGGGTCGGGCTGATCACTGTGCTCGCCCTGACCACATCGCAGGCGGGTGCGCAGGATCCGCCGAAGCTCGAGATTTCAACGGTCACATCGAATCTCAGGTCACATGCTCCGCTTTCGCTGGATTTGACTCTGGAGTGGTGGTCGTCACGTCTGTTGGATGGACGACTCGAGCTGACCTGCTACGACGGCGACAAACTGGTAGGCCACTACCGAAGTGGTGAAATCGTGCTGTCGACAGGCGAGCGGCGTTCCCGCACGGTGCTTCCGCCAATGTCACTGGCCAAAGACCTGTCGCTGCTGACGGTGAAAGCGGTTTCGTGACGTGTGCCGTTGCTGCGGCTCATCAATTCGAGACCCAGCGCCTCGACCCGGGTGCGCTGCAAGGTCAGGCAGATCAGGCCCCGCCCGTGGGTCGCCATGA
>JBDOMX010000831.1:0-3441 GCA_039831615.1 Planctomycetaceae bacterium | reverse complement strand
CGCTGCTGACGGTGAAAGCGAGGTTTGTGAGTGGTACTTCGCACTACAATCTGGACACCGTTGAGCTGAGGGTGCCCGTGCACTGGAGGCGTTCCTTCGTGATCGCAGTGGTCCATCCGGACGGAAGTGCGTTTGCCGAAAGCGGTCCCGAATTCTGGGACTCACTTCGCCTTGATCGGCTTCATGTGAATCAGCATCAAAGCGACGGATTGGTGAGCATTCCGTCGCGCATTACCCCCTCCGATTTGCGGACGGGCGGTTTGGGCTTTTTCTCGTTCGACCTGCTGGCACTGACCGGGCCTGGATTGAGCGTGCTTGGCGCGAGTCAACTGGAGGCTATCGGCGATTGGGTGGAAGCGGGCGGCAGTCTGTTGGTGATTGCTGACCGAACGTTAACGATCGCACAAGCGAACTTCCTGAATCGGATGGCCGGATTGTCTGAAGACGACAGCACGTGGCACATCAATACGACCGATCGGCGTCAGCAGACGGCCGTCGAACTCAACGCGAAATATCGCAGATACCGCCCCGGGCTCGGAAGGGCGGTTGTACTGCCGGCGCCGCCGGATCCGGATCAATTGGCAGAGTTGCGAGAACTCGTTGCCTTCCTGTGGAAGCTGCGGGCCGACAGGCTTTCGGAGTTTCGTGAGACCGGAACCTGGAAGATTCCGCCGCAGGACGCTTCACCATCGCAAACTGGCGCTTTCAACGATCCATACCGACCACGCCGACCGTATCAGCCGATCCCCCTTGTCGAGACAGACTCGCTCGTCACGATTCTGCTGCCGGAGGAAGTCCAGGGCCTTCCGTTTGCAGTCGTGGTTTCAATTCTAACGACGTTCCTGATTGTCATTGTCCCTGTCGACTACCTGCTGCTGGGCTATTTGAAGCGTCGCAGGTACACCTGGATTCTGCTTCCGATTGTTTCACTGGCATTCACCTGGTTGACAGTCGCGCTGGGCAATGCGTACCTCGGCTCAACTGATTATCGTACGTCGCTGGAGTTTCTGGATCTGGCTGCCGGCGACCGCGTGATCCGCAGCAGCCGTTTCGAATTGCTTTTTACTGCCACGCAACGCGAGGCCACGACAAATCTGCAGCAGACTCTGCATGTGACAATGCCGGCGCAGAAAAAGACGACCGACGATGATTGGGATTCACCTGGTGCCCTATTGACGTTTAACGAGAAAAATCAGACCGCAGGTGCGACCGAGCACCCGCTGAAACCTGAACTGCCAATGTATGAGGGCGCTCTGCCCGCGTCGTTTGCGGTTCGGCAGCAAATGCGAAAATGGAGTCCGCAATTGAGCCGCCAGACCGCTTTGCGGACCGCACGCCCGGTGCCGCAGTTCGACCTGGACCACATCGAAGCAACGCTGCGAGCTGCACCGAAAGTACTGGCAGGTGCTGAGTGGCAGCGAGCACTTCGCGAACGGATTCACGAGTCACTTCCAAAGGCGGATGTTCTGCTGTTCAACAGGAATCAGGTTTTCGATCTCACACACACGGCCGCACCTGAACGTCAGGTTGAGACGGGGAGCAAACACGGGCAACTGCTGACACTGGTTCGAACAGTGTGCGTGCGTCCGCCACATGGACTGTTTTCGGTCGTGTCTCAGCTCTCGCCGAACGGCGCCGGCGACTTTGAGGACCTGTCGCTCCTCGATCCCGGCGATGCGGATCAGTGGTTGCTGGTGATTGTGGCAGGACAGGGCAATGACTATGTCGTGTTTCGTCGCCTTTTTCATGGAGAGGAATGATGCCGCTCGTTGAGATCAATAATCTGTGGGTGACCTACGGAGCAGTGCATGCCGTGCGCGGTATTTCTTTCAACATTCCTCAGGGGGAGGTGTTCGGATTCATTGGCCCGAATGGAGCAGGTAAGACTTCGACAATCAAAGTCCTGTCGACATTAATTGCGCCGGCATATGGCTCGGTCAGGATTGGCGGGATTGATGTTCTCGACGACCCGTTGTTCATTCGAAAGTGCATCGGCTACATGCCGGATTTTTTCGGAGTCTACGAGGACCTGACGGCGAGCGAGTATCTGCATTTTTTTGCGGCGGCGTACGATATCCCGCGTGCGCAGCGTGAAGGCACAGTGTCCGATGCGCTGGCGTTGACCGATCTGATGGAAAAGGCTGATGAACCGGTTGATGCGTTGTCACGCGGCATGAAACAACGACTGGCCCTGGCTCGCGTGTTGCTCCATGATCCGGATCTATTGTTACTGGACGAGCCGGCCAGCGGTCTGGACCCGCGCGCTCGGATCGAAATCCGGGAACTGCTGATCGCCTTGAAGAACATGGGTAAGACGATCCTCATCTCGAGCCATATTCTGCACGAACTGTCACTGTTGTGCACGCGCATCGGCATCATCGAAGCGGGTGAAATGGTGACGGAAGGATCGCTCGAAGAGATTTACCAGCGTCTCGGTCTGTTGCAGTTGATCCACGTGCAGCTCGTCAATGGAAGTGACGAGCTGGTTGATCGAATTCGTGCGATTCCCGGTGTCGACGAACTTCAGATTCAGGCGGACCGTTTGGCAATCCGTGTACGGGCCGAGCATCTGCCGCCGGAAGAACTGCTTGACAGGATGTATGCACTGGGAGCGCGCATGCGGATGTTCCAGCCGGAAGCCATGGACATGGAAACCGTCTTCATGAAGCTCACTGAGGGCAAGACAGCATGACACGCCTCGCGCGTCTATGGCAACTGTCGTTGCTCATCAAAGAACTCACCGAACTGGCTGCGCGTCGGCGCACGTATGTTGTGCGATTGATTTACGCAGGACTGTTATTCGTTGTTGCATGTGTGCTTTTTTACGGGGGCCTGTCGTCAAGCGGGACCGCGAGCATACTTGGGCAGGGCCGTCCGAAGTTTGTGCAGCTTGTCACATTGCAGTTGTGGGGAATCTACCTGTTGCTGCCCGCAATGGTTTGCGGTGTCATCACCAGCGAAAAAGAGCGCGACAGCCTCAGCCTGTTGATGCTGACCTCTCTGAGTCCGATGCAGATTATCGTGCAGAAACTTTTCAGTCGTCTGGTCCCGATGTTCAGCTTTCTGTTCGTTTCGTTTCCGCTGATGGCCATTGCCTACAGTCAGGGAGGAGTCACGCCCGGCTACTTGTGGTCCGGCATCCTGTTGTTGGCGCTGACGTGTCTGCAGGTCGGCTCGTTTTCTGTCGCATGCTCGGCGTTTTTTCGAACCACGCACGAGGCGTTCGCAGCCAGTTATTTCGGTCTCCTGTCGCTGTTTCTCATACTTCCAGGAGCATTTGCTCCTGAAGTGTTTGAATTGGCAGACCGGCTGACATTCGGGCAGACGGTGTCACATTCGTCGATGATCGTCGTATCCACGGCGTGTTTTTTCTTCCTCGCGCACCTGTTCCTCAAAACCAGAGCCTTCGTCCCGCCCAGAAACTATCTGCTGGAGGTGTTC
>JBDOMX010001157.1:0-6875 GCA_039831615.1 Planctomycetaceae bacterium | reverse complement strand
CGTACTACAGTTCGTTCGCCAGGCAATTCAACATCGTAAAACCGAATCGCTCCTCCTCGGGCCGTGAACGCTTACGTTGCAAAGCTTTCGGTCGGCCTCGAGGGATGCAAACTTGAAGAATACAACCGCGTGGACCATTTGCCGGATTACCTGGTCACCTCGTGACTACGTAACGCCCGTGAAACCCGAGCTCGCGGCGAAACTGAAGCGTCACCGCTTCACATAATTCGACTGCTTACCATCGGACGCAGCGGTTTGACCGTCTGACGTTCCACTCGTCGGACGGACCACTCATCTATCGAATTCCACAATTCCCGTAACGTGGTGAAGTGCAGGAACTACCTTCGTTTCCTGCTCCCTACCTTCGTTTCACGCGTCGCGTCAAAATCCAGATTCGGTGTTGGCATTTGAGCGGCAACCTGCCGGCGCCAGGCGTGCAGCCTTGCCTGCAGCTTCTCTGCACGTTCCGGCATATCAGAAGCGAGATCATGCTGCTCGCCGATATCCTGCGTCAGGTTGTACAGTTCAACGCGACCGTCTTCGTGAAACTCAATCAATCGCCATGCCCCGGACCGAATGGCGCTGTAGGGGCTGTCGCCTCCGGCGTGATAGTGCGGATAGTGCCAGTACAGGTCGCGACCGAGTGTCGAATTCGAGTCGCGCAGAAGCGGCACAATACTCTTGCCGTCGACCGATGCGTTGTGTGGTTCGTTTCCTGAAGTAGAAGCGATTTCGAGCAGCGTCGGATAATAGTCGATCGTCGAAACAGGCTCGTCACACACACTGCCGGGCTGAGTGACGCCAGGCCATCGCACGATCGTGGGAACGCGAACGCCTCCTTCATACGCGGATCCCTTTCCTCGCCGCAGCGGGAGATTTTCCGTGAATCCATCATGTCTGCCGTTGCGCTGCGTCAGTCCGCCGTTGTCGGAGGTGAAAATCACCAGCGTATTGCCTGCGATCCCATGTCGGTCGAGCCGATCCAGCACACGCCCGGCGCTTCGATCCATACTGGCGACCATAGCGGCATACTCCGGATTTCTATGAACCGCGTCAGTACGGACTTTGTTCGCAAAATCCGCGACCAGATCCTCACGACCCTGAATCGGTGTGTGCGGGACGTGATAGGCGAAGTAGAGGAAGAACGGATTGTCTTTCGATTCATCGATAAACTCGACGGCTTTGTCCGTCAGGTAATCCGTTAGATACTCGCTTCCCGATTCGCCTTCTGAATTCGCACCAGCCTGCAGCCGATACCCCTTTGTGCCGGGCGGCTTACCAACCTGAACGTCGAAGCCATGCGTCCAGGGGCTGTACGCGGCGGCGTTTCGCCCAGCATGATTCAAATGCCACTTGCCGACCTGAGCCGTCGCGTATCCGGCGTCCCGCAGCGCTTCCGCAATTGTTACATACGAATGATCCAATCCCTTGTTCCAGTTTGGAATCTGCAGCTTCGCCCAGGGTCGATTCTGCCCGGCGATGAAGTCGGTCAGATGCAACCGAGCCGGATACATTCCGGTCAGGATCGATGCACGAGTCGGCGAACAAACGGTGCAGGCGGCATACGCATCGGTGAACTTCATGCCCGACCGAGCAAAACGATCCAGGTCCGGAGTCTCATAGAAGTCGCTGCCGAAACTACGTAAACCTGTCCAGCCGAGATCGTCGGCGAGTAGAAAAACGATATTCGGGCGATTGGAAGGATGCTTCGCCTCGACTTCACAAAGTCCGAACGGAATCGTCAGCGTTACGATGATCGACAGAAGTGAGTACTGCCTGCGTCGCATGGAGAAAACTCTGAGAATGCTGTTTGCGAGGACATTTCCGTGTGAGCGATACATGTTGACAGGCAATGTCACTGGACGCGTACAGCACCTCAATGCCAATCGGCCGACCCGAGCCGGAATGACTGCGAAGTTTTCCGGAGCTGCAATCACTTCCTCGCGAACGTCTCTTTCAAATCCCCCGCGCACAGAATACGAATGGTCCTTGTGACAGAAGCGGGTTGAAATCGAGTATTGCGCACGTCTCGCTTTGGAGGTGGTACTTCACCAACGTTTTTACAGGATAAAAACAGCAGTGAAGGAACACCGATACCTGCTGTCCTGGCAGGTCGTCTGGCGGAGATTTCATCCTCGATCCTCATTCGTTATCGAGACATCGCCTGCATCAGCTGCTCAGCGGACTGAAACCCCTGAAGACGATTCAAAACTCGCAGATCCGGACCAACAATCAGCGTCGTTGGCAACGACTGGATCCCCATCTTCTCAACAAAGTCACGCTGCTCATCAGCGTTGACTGCGATCGCCACGAATCGAGCGTTGATCAGGTTTGTCAGATTCGGATTCCTGTACGTTTCGCTCTTCATGCGCTGACAGTGAGGGCACCAGGGAGCTGAGACCTGAACCAGAATCGGCAGATTCTCCTGCGCCGCCTGGTCGACCGCTCGCCTGATATCAGTGTCCCATGAAACAGCTGCGGCGGTGGGCCCGCGCGATTCGAAACTTGTTGGCTGAAACCGCGAAGGAAGCCGGCTCAGGTCCCGGCGATCTGATTCCGGGTCGCCCTGCTGATTCCGGCTGGCTGGCCGGAACGGATCGTCGAGTCGTCGCGATCGATTCGCGATGCCAGACCACTCAGCAACGTACGGGAAGGAATTTGAGCGAAGACCCTGACGGCGGGAGCCAGTCTCGCAGCTTCCGTCAGTGCATTCGCTGCATGGCTGCCGTGAGTTGATATCACACTGTCCGTCTTCACAGGATGCTCCCGGCTGCCCGAAGTCGCTGCGGATCTGATAGCGATCATCACCCGCCATCCGCTGCTGATAAGAACCGCCGGAGCGGTGCGTCAGTTCGCAGCCGGATCCCTTACAGCGATAGGCTTCCTGCTGCCCCTGCGCCGCAAGGGATGTACACAGAATGACGCCGGTCGTCAAAAACAATGCTGATTTCGTCATGTGACTCTCTCTCACAGAAGTGTGTTCTGCAACCCGGCGATGTTCTCACCACCAGGGACAGTCTCGGCCGCCCAGGTTCCTCAGGAGGCTGTTGCGAGACCGGAGAGATGAATTGCACGCTGCGTGCCAATGTGACGACAGGCCACGCAAATCGGCAGATGTTGCCGGTTGCGCAGATTCCGCGCGAAGCTGGATACGACTCCGCGGGTTACAGGCCTTCAAAAAAACGACCAGCTGTCCTGTCAAATTGCAGTGAGGAGTCACCCTGACGGCAGATTGTAATCGAGGTGATCCTGGACGCCGTCAGCGATTGTGACATCGCTCACTTCCTGTTGGCACGAGCCCAGGCATCTCGGAGCGTGACCGTCCGATTGAAAACGAGTTTTCCAATGCTGCTGTCGTGATCAACGCAGAAGTATCCCAGTCGTTCGAACTGACAGCGTTCACCGGCACTTGCAGACGCTAACGATGGTTCGAGCTTTGCATCTTCGATCACCTGCAGCGAATCCGGATTCAGGTTGCTCTTCCAGTCCAGGGACTCGTCCGTGACGTCATCGGGGTCTTGTTTAGAGAACAGGTGATCGTACAGCCGCACTTCCGCGTTGACAGCATGCTGAGCACTCACCCAATGCAAAGTTGCTTTCACTTTGCGACCGTCGGGTGAGTTGCCACCGTGCGTCTCAGGATCATACGTGCAATGCAATTCGACAATGTTGCCATCATCATCTTTGATGGCCTCATCGCACCGAATGAAGTACGCATACCGCAGGCGGACTTCTCGTCCGGGCGCAAGCCGGAAGAACTTCTTCGGAGGATCTTCCATGAAGTCATCTCGCTCCAGCCACAATTCACGACTGAATGGAACCGACCTGGTCCCTGCGGAATCGTCCTCAGGATTGTTAATTGCCTGCAGTTCTTCTTCCTGTCCCTCCGGATAGTTCGTGATGATGACCTTGAGTGGATTGAGCACCGCCATGCGACGTTCGGCTGATTTGTTGAGATCTTCGCGGATGCTGTTTTCCAGCAAAACCATGTCTGCAGTCGCATTGTGCTTGGTGACGCCCACACGAGTGCACAGATTGCGAATTGATTCCGGCGTGTAGCCTCGCCGCCGCAACCCCCGCAGAGTGGGCATGCGAGGATCATCCCAGCCGCCGACGTAACCTTCGTTGACCAGTTCCAGCAGCCGGCGTTTACTGATGACCGTGTAGGTGAGATTCAGGCGATTAAACTCAATCTGCTGAG
The DNA here is from genome assembly GCA_039831615.1 of Planctomycetaceae bacterium. Classification (GTDB taxonomy): domain Bacteria; phylum Planctomycetota; class Planctomycetia; order Planctomycetales; family Planctomycetaceae; genus S139-18. The sequence continues at coordinate 2,674 of JBDOMX010001157.1, read as the reverse complement.
GATGGTGAATGCCCAGTGATTCACAATACCAGTCATACAGCGGTCGGTTGTTTTCGAATTCCAGCGTGCAGATGCTGTGGGTGATCCGTTCGATGGAATCGGACTGGCCGTGGGTGTAATCATAGGTCGGGTAGATGCACCAATCGCTGCCGGTCCGATGATGTTTCACGTGTCGGATGCGGTACATGATCGGGTCACGGAGGAGCATGTGCGGATGAGCCATATCGATTTTGGCCCGCAGGACGTGTTCCCCGTCAACAAAATTGCCCGCCTTCATACCGCGAAAGAGCTCCAGGTTCTCCTCAATGCTGCGACTTCGGAAGGGGCTGTCCGTGCCTGGTTCAGACGGAGTCCCTCGGCCGGACCGGATTTCATCCAGCGGCAGGCTGCAGACATAAGCCTTGCCATCTTTGATCAGCTGTTCGGCCCATTCATAAAGCTGACTAAAGTGGTCGGAGGCAAAAAACAATCGGTCTTCCCAGTCGAATCCCAGCCACTGAATATCTTCTTTGATGGCGTCGACGTATTCCGTGTCTTCTTTTTCAGGATTGGTATCGTCGAAGCGCAGGTTGGTCCGGCCACCGAATTCTGCCGCGATGCCAAAGTTCAAACAGATGCTCTTGGCATGACCAATGTGCAGATACCCGTTGGGTTCGGGCGGAAATCGGGTGTGAACCCGGCCGTCCCATTTTCCTGTGCGCTGATCTTCGTCAATGATCTGACGAATAAAATCGCGCGATTCGCCCGTGTCCTGATCTGACATTCTCGCTGTTCCAGCTATGTTGACGGTGTCTGACTGCCTCCCGACCTCGACGAGCGACGACAGTTTCTGAACGGACAATAGCCAGGAGCCGCAGGTTCGAGGAAGGCCGAACCCAACCGTGGTCCGCGAACCGCAAAATTAAGACTGAGTCAGACTTTTGGCGGGGCTGTTAAGGCGCAGTCAACTGGTCGAGAACCCGCAATGGAAATTCGGCCGACGGCACGTGTTCACGGGCCATCAGCCGGGTGAGCCGCCGGAGCACCTCCGGCTCCCGGTCACTCACGTCATTTTCTTCCCCTGGATCTGCGTTCAAATCGTAAAGTTCGGTCTTCAACTGCCCATGACCCAGATTCTGGCGCACCGCTTTCCAGTGATTGACCCGAATCGACTGTTGTCCACCGTAGCCGGTGAATTCACGGTACAGGAACGGTCGTTCCGGCTGAGCCTGCCCGGACAGCGTGGGCAACAGGCTGATTCCGTCACAGTCTTTCGGAATGGCCGCAGCGTCGCCCACAATCTCCAGCAGCGTTGGGAGCCAGTCTTCGAATCCGCTGATGTGGTCGCTCGATGTGCCCGGTTCAACGTGTCCCGGCCAGCGCACGATTGTGGGAACGCGCACACCACCTTCGTAAAGTGAGCCCTTCAGTCCACGGAGTTCACCCACGCTGTTAAAGAAGTCGTAGTCGACCTCCTTTTTCAAATGAGTTGTCCCGTTGTCACTGCTGAAGACGACGAGCGTGTTGTCTGACAGATCCAGCTCGTCAAGTAAATTGAGGATTCGTCCCACGTACCGGTCCATGCGCGTGATCATGGCGGCGTAGGCAGCTCTGGGAGTGAAATGCGGCGTGTAGCCACGACCGTCCTGTCTTGTAAATGGCGGATCGTCCCACCTGAGATCATGGTAAGGTTGGAGATCTTCCTCAGGAACGTGGAGAGCCACGTGAGGAATCACCGTCGGGTAGTAGCAAAAAAAAGGCTGATCTCTGCTGCGACGAATGAATTCGAGTACGGCCGCATTGATTCGGTCGGGTGCGTAGTCCTGCCCCTGAAACTGTCGGTAACTTTCAGGGTCAGCCGGGTCGGCCCCCTCCGCCAGAGAAGCGTGCCCAGGCACCGGTGGATTGTTGTTCAGGGCGATCTGCGAATTGTCGACTCGCAGATACGACGGGTAATAACTGTGTGCATGAGACTGACAGAGATAACCGAAGAATCGATCGAATCCCTGCTGCAGCGGGACTCCGCTCGATTCAGGGCCTCCTAATCCCCATTTGCCAAACGCACCGGTCACATACTGGTTGCTGTGCAGCAATTCGCCGATCGTCTGCTCCGTATCAGGAATCGGCAGTTGCCCCTCCGGCGGGGTCGCTCTGTTGCTGCGCACGAAAGCGTGTCCTGGATGTTTTCCAGTCATCAACACGCATCGCGACGGCGCACACACGGCGTTACCACAATAATGCTGGGTCAGCTTCAGGCCCTGCTCAGCCAAACGGTCGAGATTCGGAGTGCGGATCAACTGCTGGCCGAAACAGCCCAATTCGCGGTAGCCCAGATCGTCCGCGAGAATAAAGACAATATTGGGCGGGCGAGCCGCCGTCTTCGCTGCCATGGACGTGCAGCTGATCAGAGCCAGGGTAGCCAGCACCATCGGTCTTCGAATACTGCACATACGAATGCGTCCTGAATCTGAATGCGGGGTGGCCGGAGCCGAACGATGGAACAATATACGGCACATTCCGGTCGCCCGCATCGATAGGGCCGACGCCGGACCAGACTTCAAGCGGCGTCCCATGGTCACTCGTGGCGAACTTCCGCGCGACCGGTCGAAACCCCGGAACAGACAACGCTGTTCCGGTGGTGAAGTGCCAACGACTCAATCTGTGGCGTCGGACGAATGCCAGTGCTACGCATCTT
>JBDOMX010000084.1:0-1670 GCA_039831615.1 Planctomycetaceae bacterium | reverse complement strand
CGGGCCCGATGGGGTGCTCCTCGTCGATTCTCTGTTTGCGCCGCTGTCCGACCGATTGGTCGCCGCGGTGCGAACTATTTCAGACGGCGAGATTCGCTTCCTGATCAATACGCATGTGCACCCGGACCACATTGGTGGCAACGAGAATCTCGGCGGGCAGGGCGTTCTGATCTTTGCCCATGACAACGTGCGGGTGCGGGCGCTCGAGCGATTCCGGCACCCACGTGGAGGCGGACAGCGCTTCTTGCCGGCGCCTCCCGTCGGCGCACGGCCGGTCGTCACCTACAACGACACGGTGAGCTTTCACTTCAACGGCGAGGAGGTGAGAGCGTTTCTCGCGCCACCCGCGCACACCGACGGCGACACCTTCGTGTATTTCCCGGAATCGGACGTGCTGCATCTTGGTGACGTCTTTCGCACGACGAGCTATCCGCTCATCGACGTCTACAACGGGGGCACGCTCGCCGGCACGATCGAGGCGCTGGAGATAGCGATCGCGATGGCGGGACCCGACACCAGGGTGATTCCAGGTCACGGACTCCGGGCGGTCGGGCGTCGCGCCCTCGTCGAGTTTCTCGACATGACCATCGACGTCCGCGACCAGGTGCTGAGTCTCATCTCGGAGGGCCGCACCCTGGAGCAGGTCATGGCGGCGCAGCCGACGGCTGCCTACGACGCCCAGTGGGGACAAGAGGCGTCGTGGAACGCCAATGATTTCGTTCCCATCGTGTTCTACGAGATCGGCGGCCGCAGCCTGTTCGTCCCCTGAGCTTCAATTAGAATCGGAGTACGCCATCCGGCACCGGCGGCCTCTGCTCGGCGACGGTCAAGTTGTGCTCGGGATGTAAGAGAGTACGACAAAGATGAAGTGCTTTTCTTCTACGCGCAGCGCTATTCTATATCTTTCGTACGACGGAATACTGGAGCCGTTGGGCGAGTCTCAGGTCTTGAATTATTTGGAGCGCTTGTCAGCAAGCTACGACATTACACTCATTTCCTTCGAAAAGCGGAGCGATATCTGCGAAGGACGCAGGCTTCTCAAATTCAAAGCAAGGCTTGAGGACATTGGTATTGATTGGCACCCGCTTCGGTACCACAAAAGTCCTCCCATTTTGTCAACGGCTTACGATGTTGCTCGTGCATGGTGGTGCGCGTGGCGTTGGCAGAGACGCAACCAGTCTGGCATAGCGCACGCACGTGGTTATGTGGCTGGCCTGGTGGGACTGTTGGTTAAACAATGTCCTCGCGTTCGATTTCTTTTTGATATGAGAGGGTTTTGGCCAGAAGAAAAAGTCGAAGCCGGTCACTGGACAATCAGCGGTATTTCCTATCGCGCGGCCAAATGGTGCGAACGTCGGTTCTTTGAGCGATCTGATGCCATCGTGTCCCTGACCGAGGCTGGTGTTCGTCAATTCAAGACGTTGGGCTACAAGATTGATCCGGACGTGCCGGTCAAGGTGATTCCCACCTGCGTCGACATGCATCGTTTTTGTTCTGGACCGCAAAACCAGGGTTTGATTGACTCGCTCGGTCTGGCAGGGTCTACGGTCATTGGGTGTGTCGGCACGATGAGCGGCTGGTATCTCCGACAGGACATGTTGGCGTATCTTGCGTTTGTTTCGTCTCAGCTAGCCAATGTCAAAGTGTTGGTGGTGACACGTGAAGACCAT
>JBDOMX010001125.1:0-6899 GCA_039831615.1 Planctomycetaceae bacterium | reverse complement strand
AATTTGTCATGTCCCGGCTGGCCCCCACGTTTGCGTTTTGATTTTGGCTTTGGCGGCGGTTCCGGTTTCGCATGGGGATGTTCGGATGACGGCGGTTTGGATGAGTTTTTCGGCGTCTTGTTCAGTCGAGCCTCAAGTTCAGCGATCTTCACAAGCAACATACGGATGATCGCCTGCGATTCCGGTGGCTGTTGTGCAAGTAATTCTTCCGTGATCTCAAGCGACATGCAAAATGTTGTCGCCGATTCGTTCTACAAGGGCCAGGTCACTTTTACCTGTTTTCCCAAACAACCCGTGAACGCTTACCGGCCGAGCATTGTTTGCTGCCCTCGTTCAATACCTGAAAGGGAGTGCATTCGCAATGTCGACGACTTGTGCGCCAACGACCGGTCCCGCGTCTCAAGAAGCACCGAAACTGCAATGGAGCGAACTGCGCTCAAGTGCACTGGAATCGATCAAGACACAGGAGATCCCGGACAATATCGAGTTGCCGGCGCTCCCCCAGGCGGTCACGGAATTCGTGGATCAGTCTGCGAATCCGGATTTCGAGTTTCAACAGCTCGCCGCCATCATCGAAAAAGATGCGGGACTGACCTGTGAGCTGCTGCGGTATGTGAATTCGGCTGCGATCGGGCTTTCAACTGCGATTGGAAATGTTGCTCAGGCATTGAGCCACCTTGGAATCAACACCGCCCGGACCTATCTGATGGCCGCCGGCGTCAAAGCGGCGACGCGCTCGCAGCAATCGCGGCTGCTCAATCCAAGGCATTTTTGGAATACTTCGTTACAACGCGGACTGTTTGCTCGCGCAGTTGGCCAGAGCCTCAAACTCGACTCCGGATTGTGCTTCATGGGCGGTCTTCTGCAGGACTTTCTGCTTCCTGTCCTGACGAATCGCTTCGACTCGGAATACATTGCGTATATGGAACTGAATTCCCGCGAAGGTCGAGATCTCTGCGACTGGGAGCAGGAAACATTTGGCTGGGACCATGCGAAGGCAGGAGCCTGTGTGGCTCATGCCTGGCGATTCCCTGACGACCTGCTGTGTGCCTTGTTCTATCACCATGAGCTGAAGACAACACTCCAGCGTCCCGAAATGGAATTCTTCAATCTGTTCCCGGTCACATGTGCGGCGCTGCTTCCGGATCAACTGACGCAGACCACCTCCGGAATCCGCGAACTGATCCGCGTCGATGGACAATGCTCTGCCATCAATCTGGATTCTCTCTGCAACGCTGTCGACGAACAACAGATGCAGCAGGCCGAAGGCTATGAGATTCCACATCACCTGCAGAAACTGGTTGAAGAGGAGCGGAATCGAATGACAAATGAGTCCTCCGCCGGTGCATCGTGAACACGGCAAACGATCAGCATTTGGGTTCGGGCGAACCATTCATCAACGAGATTCCAGATATTCGGCCGCAACCTCCTGCCTGATTTCGTCCGGATCGACACCGTTGAAAACTTCAGTGTTTGACTCGGGTGGCAGATCCGTCGACAGCGATTCGACGCTCCGCACATCTGCAGTTACCCTCTGACAACTCGTCGTCGTCGTCGTCGTCCGGCCGGCCAGTTTACCCTCACGTTTCACGAAGGTGACTGTCAGTGCGGCGACGGTCGATTTCCAGATCAGAACCGGGAATCGTCAGTCAGACAAGCTCAGGCAACGGATCGGCGTCTTCTTCCAGTAGGTATTGGGGCCGGCCGTTGAGGTCATTGATCGTTGTCGTTTTCGTGTCGATACCGAGATTGTGATACAGAGTCGCATACACCTCTGGGTACGTCACCGGACGTGAGACAGCCTCCCCGGCATGCCGATCCGTCTCACCGATCACCTGACCGGTCGTCATGCCACCGCCGGCCATCAAGGCGCAGTTGACGCGTGGCCAGTGATCGCGGCCGACTTGCTTGCTGATGATGGGAGTACGGCCGAATTCGCCCCACACAATGACCGTGCAGTCCCTGTCCAGCCCGCGATCATGCAGGTCTTCAACCAGCGCGCTAACACACTGATCGAACGGCGGAAAATCCTGGGCCTCACGATTAAAAATCGTATCGTAGCTGCCGCCGTGCCAATCCCATTTTGAGTAATTCAGGGTGACGACTCGCGCCCCTGCTTCGATCAGACGACGTGCCACCAGCAAACTTTGTGGGACACGCGGGGCACCGTTACCATCCATGAAAACTGTGGGATCGCCGGTACCGTAGCGCTCCACAATCCGCGGATCTTCCTGTGACAGGTCGAGGGCCTGCGCCAGCTTTGATGAAGTCAACAGTCCCATCGCCTGTTGAGTGAATGTATCCATTCCCTGCATCAGGCCGGAATTGTCAACGTCACGCCGAAAACCATCGAGGCTTTTGAACAGTCGCTGTCGATCGCCCAGTCGTTCGATGGTCACTCCGTTCAGAATCATATCATCCCGTGTTGGTCCCATTGGCCGGAACGGTGAATATGACGCGCCAAGGAACCCGGGTCCAGGCTCATTGTACGGACCGTGCGTGCAGGGATAGCAAAGGCTGACAAACGATGGCGCAGCCGAGTCTGTGGTGTTTTGGAGTTTTGCGACGGCCGACCCGAACTGGGGCCAACCCCCGCCTGGTTTTGGCTTTCGAGGGTCATGACCATTGAAGACCTGAATTGCATCGTGTCCGGCCTGTGAACCCACAATCGATCGTATCGTGACCAGTTTGTCCGCCATCCGTGACAGCATCGGAAATGCTTCACAGATCTCCATGCCAGGGACGTTGGTTCTGATCGGCTTCCACGGCCCGGCAATCTCTTTTGGAGCTTCGGGCTTGAGGTCGAACATGTCCTGGTGTGGGGGGCCACCCACCAGGTAAATCATGATAATCGACTTCTTCGAATGCCCGTTGCGAACGGTCGCATCCGCCTGTAGCAACCCGGGCAAGGTCAGTCCGGTTCCGCCAAGTGTACCGATCTGCAGAAAATTGCGTCGAGACAGTCCATCACAAAATGAAGTTCCTGATTCGCGCCGGCCGGCAAGCGTCAGCATTGGCAAGACCCCACAGGACAGGATGTTACTACTGTGCTGCAACTGGACATCACAGCACTCCAAACACAATACCAGACCAGTTCAGCGGAGCCCAGTCCGCTCTCGGAAAGTAACGTTCTGCACAAACACCTGCGTGACCGCCGCAGCTGAGGCAGCTGTGCCCATCACCTGGTGTGATGGCAGGCACCACGTTGCTACACGCTTCGCTCGGGCGTTATTGTTATCGCAACACCTTTAAACCCTGGCGTTTTGGACAGAGGATCAACTTCGTGAGGCACAAGTACGTTGGCTTCAGGATAGTACATCACGACATTGCCGGCTCGCACATCGTACTCCCGAGCCCGATAGTAGCGTAGTTGTCCCGTTGTGCTGCTGACGCGCACGAGCTGGTCCTCGGTCAATCCACGGGCTTCCATATCGGCTCGATTCATCAGCACCACGTCCCGACGTTCCTGGCCGCGGTATAGATCCTCTTCTTCATAAACGACACTGTTGAATTGTCCTTCTGAACGGACGGTCATCAACCGCAGTTCGTTGTTACTGCAGCGAGCCGTGGGCAAAGGAATCGCATGAAATGTTGCTTTCCCTGAATCGGTCGGGAACTTGAATTCCACCGGCGTGCGGCCTCGGACATGAAACTCCTTTTTTGAATCATCGATTCCAGACATTTCCTCGTAGCCTGGTACCAGTTTACCGATCAGGCTGCGAATTGCCGCGTGGCTTCTCAGTGATTCATAGTCCACTTTGCTGTGACGTCCGAAGACGGTACGAGCGATATTCGCAAGGATGGAGACTTCGCTGCGCGGACCTTCGAACCGAGCCGGACCTCCGTCGCTCAGACGGACATAGCTGAACATCGATTCCTGAGTTGTTGGTTGTGATTCCTCATCACGTGGAAGCACGGGCAGGATGATGGTTTCCTTCCCGAGACCCCATGCGTGGCCGGTGTTGAGCGTGGTGGAAAGGTATCCGATCGTGCCAATGGAATTGATGGCTCGTGCAGCATGTTGCAGATTCGGGTTGCTGCCGTACAGGTTGCCGCCGAGACACAATGCGAAGTCCATTTCCTCAGCATGTGCCGCTTCAATGCAGCGCATCGTGTCGTAGCCAGGTGACGTCGGCACCGTGATGCCCAGCTCCATTTCGAACTTTTCGAGCATGGATGTTTTTAACGCCGGCGTCACACCAACTGATCCAAGGCCCTGCACGTTACTGTGACCTCGAATGGGCATCATGCCGGCATGGCGTCGTCCAACCATGCCACGCAAAAGGGCCGTATTAGCGATCATCTGCACATTGTTGGTGCCGTGCAGATGATGAGTAATTCCCATGCACCAGCCAAAGACGACATTCTTTGCCGCCAGATACTGATCAGTGAAATTCTGAATATCCGCCCGACTCAATCCACTCGATGTCTCAATGTCCTCCCAGGAAAGAGCTTCAATGGAATCGCGAAATTCCCCGAAGTTGTTCGTGTGGTCATCGATGAATGTCTGGTTCTGAGCCCCGCGGACGAGTATCTCCTTGCAGACCCCCGCCAGCATGGCCAGGTCGCCTCCTGTGTGCGGCTGGATGTAGGAACTGGCAATCGAGGAACCAAACAACAGACTGCGCACATCGCTGGGAACTCGAAAATGTTGCAGGCCGACCTCTTTCACCGGATTAACGACGACGACGTCGCCACCGCGCCGTCGAATCTCCATCAAAGATCGCATGAGTCGAGGATGATTGGATGACGGATTGGCTCCGATCAGGATGTACAGATCGACGTTCCTGAGATCCTCCAGACGAATCGTGCCGGTGCCGGTTCCGATGCTGCTGGTGAGTCCGACTCCGCTGGCCTGATGACAGTAGTAGGAGCAATTGTTGACATAGTTCGTGCCGAATTGCCGCGCAATCAGCTGCAGCAAAAAACCGGCTTCATTGCTCGAACGGCCACTCGCATAGAAAAAACTGCGTTCCGGCCCTGCGGCGGCCATGCGGTCCGCCAGTCGCTGCAGAGCTTCGTCGAAGTCGATCGGGCGGTAGTGCGTCGCGCCTGCTTCAAGAATGACCGGACGCACGATACGGCCGCAGAACTCGAGCTGCCGCGACGACATGGATTTTAACTGGTTAACGTTGTATTGACTCCAGAATCTGTCCGGGATGGCGTCCTGCATGTCTGACGCCATTGCCTGCACGGACTTCTTACAGACTTCCGGGAAGTATCCTCCTTCGTTGACCATGCCACCCAGTTGACCGCCCATGCCGACCGCGCAGGTTTTGCATGAATTCCTGGATCTCAGCGCTTTCCACATCTTCCACCAGCCAACACGACTGGCGAGCCGCATGGCGTACGCGATTGCTTTCCATCCTCCACCACTGGAGGGTCGACTGACTGACATCATGTTGTTCCGACGGCTGCTGTTGAATCCTCCGCGACGTTTCATGGTAGCTGTAGAAAAGAGATCTCGAAAGTCTCACGTGCGACGTGACATCAATCTGCATAGCGGTATAGATCGTGGCGATCATCGCCTGCAGGCCGACTCGCCGACTCGCCGCCTGGCCCCGGCCAGGCTGGCAAGGCATCCAAACCGATGCCGCCAAATCAAGTTCTTCGTTTCGTGAGAGGTGTTGAATGACCGAATTCATACTCGGTGCGTCGACTGGAAGAGGCCGCGACCCGCTACCTGACTCTGAGGAAGGAGGCTTTGGTTACTCGTCAATGGCTCGATCTCTCCAAAGGTTCTTTGGCCTCGCCAGTCGATGTTTCAAACGCCAATGCCAACAAAGGTACCTTGTGCCTGAGGTCGTCCCTGATATCGTGTCTTGCGAAGGTGTTCACGGTGAGCTCGTTTGTGAAAGAGGTGGATGATGAGTGATCTGAACGTCATGACTCGCCGCACTGTACTTGCCACTGCCGCCCAGGCGACGGTCGCACATGCGCTGTCGCGAATTGCGATCGCTGAAGAAACGGCGTCCACACGAACAATTCCTGCTGTTCCTGGAATTCTGCCGATTCGATGGCGCCGTCGAGAGAAGAGGAACGATGGTTTTTATGTCGTTGAAGAAACCGTCGAGTGGCATGCTTCGGAGACGGCGATCATCATCTGCGACATGTGGGCTGATCATCCGTGCAAACTGGCAGCGATGCGTGCGGCCCGGATGGCCCCACGGATGAATCGAATTGTTTCACTGGCTCGTGACAACGGCGTTGCCGTCATTCACGCTCCCAGCAGCGGGGTGAAGCACTATGAAGACACTCCCTTTCGTGCGCGCATGAAAGACGCCAGCATGGTCGAGCCTCCCGTACCAATTCAGGGCTGGTGTTATCACAATCGTGATCATGAAGGGCCGTGGCCGATTGTTGATGACATTCGACGCGGCGAAGCGAAGGTCAGCGGTTGCGACGATCCCATGGCGATGCCCCATGTGCCGACTGATCGCCACCAACACCCCGAGATCCAGATCATCGGTTACGACGGCGTGAGCGACAATGGGCAGGAGATTTTTAATTTTCTCGAACAGGAAGGGCGGCACAACGTGGTGCTGATGGGAGTCCATACCAACATGTGCGTTCTCGGTCGCCCATTCGGCATCCGGCAGCAGAAATATCTCGGCATGAACGTCGTATTGTGCCGGGACTTGACCGATGCACTGTACGACCCGCGCGACAAACCGTACGTGAGCCACGCCCGCGGACTCGAACTGGTCATCGAGCACATCGAAAAATACTGGTGTCCATCAATCATCGGAAGCAGCCTTACGTCGGTGATTCCCGGAACGTCCGGTCCGCAGGCATCTTAATTGGACAGCGCCAGTTTGTGTGTTTGAGTAGTTGCATTACAGGGTTTGGACGCATGACTTGATTTTGTCGACGTCGATTCCAAGGTTGGCGTACAGCTC
>JBDOMX010000098.1:0-6908 GCA_039831615.1 Planctomycetaceae bacterium | reverse complement strand
AGGCCGGCACCACCAGCGGGTGCTCGCAGAGGTAGTCGTAGACCGAGGTTGTTCCGGCCTTCTGTGCCCCGATGATGCAGAACTGCGGGATGCCGTGCTTCATCGGGGCCCCGGCGATGTCGATCGTGCGTGGTGGCTGGTGGACGCCGAAGGACTCCCGTTGGGCCGACTCGCCTCTGAGGTCGCAAAGATCTTGCGCGGCAAGCACAAGCCGACTTTTGCTCCGCATATGGATATGGGTGACTACGTCGTTGTCGTAAACGCTGCCAAGGTTGCGGTTACCGGTGCCAAGGCCGAAGACAAGCGGTATTACCGCCACTCCGGCTATCCGGGCGGCCTCACCGAGCAGTCGTTCAATGATCTCCTCGAGAAGTACCCCGAAAGGGCCCTAGAGAAGGCCGTGCGAGGGATGCTCCCCAAGAACCGACGTGGTCGACAAATGCTCAAGAAGCTGAAGTTATATTCCGGCACCGAGCACCCCCATCAGGCTCAGCAGGCTCGACCTCTGCCGGAACATTTGCTGCCGAAGCAGAAGAAAACCGACTGAATTCGACAGGCCGACCTGTATAGGTCGACAGACAAATCAATCGCAATCCCCTCCAGACCAATACAACTGATACGCACATGAGTTCAGATTCCACTCCCGTCGAAGACGAAGCTGCGAACACTAATCCTGAAGAAGCGGTCTCAGAGGCACCGGCTGTTGAAGCCGTCGCTGGTTCAGACGAACCTGCGATCGAGGCTCCTGCTGCCGAAGAATCGGCGGTTGAGGAGCCTGCGGTTGAGGAGCCCGTCCTGGAAGAACCGGTGGCGGAGGCTCCGGAGGCGGGATCAGAACTGCCGGAAATCACACTCGGTGAGGGAAACATTGCAGACGCTTCAGCGGATCCGGCTTATGTCCCGATCCTCCGAGGTAAAGTGGATCGATTTGGCGTAGCGATGGGCACTGGACGCCGGAAGACGTCGGTGGCACGAGTTCGCATCAAGGAAGGCTCCGGACAGTTTGTGATCAACGGTCGCCCGCTGGACACCTATTTCTGTGTCGAACGAGACCGCGAAATGGTTCAGGCACCGCTGAAATTGACTGACAAACTTGGCAAAGTCGACGTTTCGATCCGCGTCAACGGCGGCGGCACAACCGGGCAGACCGGAGCCATTCTTCTTGGCATCTCACGCGCGCTGGAAGTTGTGGATGCTGCCCTGCATCACACGCTGTCCGAAGCCGGATTTCTTACACGTGACAGCCGAATGGTGGAGCGTAAGAAGTACGGTCTGAGAAAAGCTCGCCGAAGTTTCCAATTCTCGAAACGCTGATTCACGGCGTCTGGTCTATCAGCGGCCGTCCTGCCCACGGGCTTCACGAGGAGCGTCAAACGCGGGGCCGGCTCATTGCCTCATACGCTGAGTTGATGCTGCACGTTGCGGCGTGGAGGCGGTCACTGTCTCGATTTCGTGGCGGGACATCCGGTCTCCGGGAACGGGGCAGACTCGGTCTACAGCGTATGACGCTGATTCGTGTCCGCGGCGGGAGTGCCAGAGCCCATCATTCATTGGCCCCCTCTAGCCTGAACCCGCCACGACATTTCGAAAACTGCTCTAATGCCCGTGGCAATACGTCTGGCGGAAACCAGCCCCGTGATCTGCAGGCCATGCAAAACAGCGGGCGAACGTTTTGCTGCCCGCGGAAGCCGAAACCTCGAATCGCCGCGAAACCCTGTTGAATATCGATTCGGCAGGGATCTTGTTTTGCCCGCACGATCCTGCCGGATGACACTTCCCACCCCAAATCAAGGGCGGCAGCTTCAATCGACAGACCTGCTGTCTGATTGCCCTGCGACAAGACACCTCACCGCGTTGACAGCTGAATTCACCGCCTTCCAGTCAGCAACTTCCGGCTGACTGTTTGGAAGAGGCCCGAAATGGTCGATTATTTCAAATCACTCATCCAGCCCGACATTCGGCAGATGGTTCGGGATCGCGACAAGGCGGGGATGTCAGCGGTCATCGAAGTCATGCATCCGGCAGTGGCGGCGTCCATTCTTGAAGACCTGCATGACAACGAAGTCTGGACAGTGCTCGACAATGCCACACTGAGCAATCGGGTCGAAATCTTTGAATACATTGCGCTGCGTCGACAGGAGGAACTTGTACGAAAACTGGACCAGCGTCGACTGTCGGAACTGCTGGAAGAAATGTCCCCGGACGACCGAGTCGACCTGCTCGCTCGTATGCCGGCGGAACGCGTCGAAGAAATCCTTCGTCTGATCGCCCAGGCAGAACGCAACGATATCCGCCGATTATTGTCATACGACGAAAATACAGCCGGCGCGATCATGACCACCGAGTATGCCTCGCTGCCGGTGGATGTCACCGTCGGTGAGGCCCTGCAGCGACTGCGTCAGCAGGCCCCTGACAGCGAAACCATCTACTACATCTACATCCTCAGCGACAGCAGGAGGCTGAACGGACTCGTTTCGCTCCGGGAATTGATTCTGGCTCGTGAAGACGAACAGCTGGCCAATATCATGGAGACCGACGTCATTCGCATGAATGTGAGTGAAGACCGTGAGAATGTGGCGCAGGAACTGGCGCGTTACAACTTCATCGCACTGCCGATTGTTGACGATGATGAACGTCTGGTTGGGATCGTCACTCACGACGACGCGATTGACGTCGTTCAGGAGGAAGCCACAGAAGATGCATATCGCCAGGGTGCTGTCGAACCACTGCGCGACGGCTACGAGGACGCGCCATTCCTGACCATCCTGTGGAAACGAGGGATCTGGCTGTTGTTGCTCTCGTTTGTTGCCATTCTGACTGCGCAGATTCTGGACCTGTACGGAAACGCGACATCCGGCGACGGCGTGTGGTCGTCCAAAGCGCCGCCGGATTTATCCGCGAAACTCATCATCCTGTTTCTGCCTTTGGTGATGGCCAGTGGCGGAAACGCGGGATCTCAGTCAGCGACGCTTTTCATCCGCATGTTCGCTCTGCAGCCGGCTGATGCGGCCGTGCCTGGGACCGAGTTTCATGTCGACCGCCGGCTGATACTGCGTGAGCTGATGATCGGCCTGGTATTGGGCACAACGCTGGGATTAATGGATGCCGTCACCGTGTATGTCGGGTTTGGTCTGGATCACTTGCGCGCGATGGTGGTTGGTCTGACGGTCCTGCTGATCGTCCTGATCGGGACATCAGCTGGTACGCTGTTGCCGATTCTGTTCCGACGTCTCGGCATGGATCCAGCCATCATGTCGAATCCGCTGATCGCTGCGATTGTGGACGTTCTGGGAGTGGTTCTGTTTTACCATGTGGCCATGGCCGTACTTGCGTAGCAGCGCGGCATTCAGAACCACAAACTCACCAGTTGGAACACAAAGATGGCGGCCCCGATCGCCACCTTGATGATCATTCCCATCAGCCGTCCGCTCATCGCAGCCTGGCTGATCCGCGTTCGTTGAACAGGCGTTGTCCCCGCCCATGTCTCGCCCAGCCACGCACCGGTGAAGGCACCCAGTGCTGCTCCACCAATGGCCCCCAAAGCTGTTCCCACAATCGGAATGGGAATCACAAAAGTCCCCGCAATACTCAGTGCAAACGATGCCACCAGCGACAGCAACATCGTTCGGCGTGTGGCCCCTGCCTGAGCGGCTTTGGCAGAACCGGCAAACATCTCGGCAATCTCGCCGCACGCGGCCAGGCCGGCGACGATCAACACGGTGGTCCAGTCCGGCCCCGCCTGGGGATCTCCGGCGACCAGCAGGAAGAGGCACAGGGTCGCCACCATGATCCAGTTGCCTGGCAACATCAGCAGATTCAGTGTCACGCTGACTGCATTCAGCGCGATGAGCAATATGGCGGCAATCCAGTAGGTCATTTGGTGTCGGACTACTCGAAATGATCGATGTGGACGAGATGCCTGTTGATGAGGCTGCCGGAAATGGGACGGACTGAGCCGACAAATTTGATGGTCGCGGCAGTTTGAACGAAGGCTGACAGAAGAACTATCGCACAATAGTTTAGGGAAATCTTTGAGATTTCAGCGATGCTGCCGGGTTGATTCGGCGACCAGCCTGTGTTTCTGCTGATTTTTGTGTTTCGAAAATACGTATTGACCCATTTTGCCGGTTCTCGTAATTTCCGGCCGTTCGATGCATTACGTCATCAACTCCTTTCAAAAACTCTCTCCTCACGAATGTCATTGGCTGCATCAATCAAACTGTGGTGATTCGAGCCTCTCTCGAATACTTCTCCTCGGTCTCGGCGATCTATGCCAATTCATTCAATCTCACTGTTTTCGTTGTCAGCCTGGTCCCAGGACATCCGCGGCGGCAGCATGGAGGCACTCAGATGATCCGTTTCGTTGTATTGTGTACTGGCTTGTTGCTGATGGTTTCTTTGTCCGGATGTTGTTGTTTGTCGCGTGGTTGCGGCGGCGGCTACTCAGCCGGGTATCCGTACGGAGGCGGTGGCGGTGGTTGTCCCGGTGGCGCCTGTGGCGCGTCGGCGCGAGGTTACCCGACTGCGTTCAACGCCGGCCGGCAGGCGGCGTTTGCTCCTGGAACAACAACCGCTTTTGTCGATCCAATCGCGACCTTTTGAGACAGTCATGGCTATATGACATGACTTGGCCGGGGCGACGGATTGCGGGCGCCTGATACTCCGGTCATGAGATGGGCAGTTTTCGAAAAAACGTGGCGGATTCCAGCCCGCGGCTGTGACGGATCACGGGCTCTGGCACTTCCGCCGCATCCACGAATCAGCGTAATACGCTGTCGCCGAAAAAATGATGTCGGGCTGGCTGAGGTTTCATCCTCTTTCCAAAACACCGAATGCCCCGTTTTCCAGGGCATTCGGTGTTTTTTCGTTGTTGAGCGACTCCGTACTTTTCATGGGCCCGCGCGGTGTTCTGGATCCGGAGGACGTGGAAAACGGCGGCACATTGCCCCCATTCCGGGGATTCAGACAACACTCGACCGGCTCGATTCGCACCTGGCGGAATTCGTGCGAATGGTTTGTGTCAAGGGGACGAAAACGGTAAATTGCTCGGTTTTCAAATTCCGGGCTCCGTCGGATAGTCCAGTTGCTGGCCAAACGTCGGAGTCGGTGATTCTCCGTCTGGTCCGTTCAGAATCTGCGGAAGGAACTGACGCCTGTGTCTGTGGTCAATTCAACAAATTTTTCTGAAATTCTCAAGAGCAGTGGTGGTCTGACAGCGGAGCTCATCGAGCAGCTGCAGAACGCGGTTGCGGGTCCCCAGATTTCCGATGTCCGCCAGGCGCTCACCGAAATCAGCCGTGGGGTCGATCAATCCGCCGCCGAGGCTCTGCTGGCGCGTTTGGGCATTGCATCATTTGTGCTGGCGCGTCATGAAGATGCCGACCGATTCCTCCGTGGCGTCAAAACCGACGGGTTGGCAATTTGCTATCACGCCCACTCCCTGTCGTCTCTGGAACGGCATGCCGAGGCGGCTCAGCGCTACGAAGAGGCGGGAAAGGCCGGCTACGACCAAATCGATGCGACACTGCGCCGGGCAGGGTGTCTGCGTGCTCAGGGTCGAATCGACGAAGCCGAACAAATGCTGCGAAGTGTGGCCGCGTCAGCGGCGAGTCGAGCCGAGTATTCGTTTCAGATGGGCTGCATCTGGGCTGATCGGGGAGACGCGCTGACCGCGGTTGAATACTTCGAGCGGGCCGTCGACATGGATGGTCATCATGCCAGGGCTTTGTTTTGGCTGGCGGCAGAAAACTCGCTCCGCGGCAATGATGAAGAGTCCATCAAGCTCTACGAACGCAGTCTGTCCAGGCCACCGTATTTCGTGGGTGCCCTGCTCAACCTTGGTCTGCTCTACGAAGACCATGAACGCTATCAGACGGCGGCATTTTGTTTTCAGCGCGTTTTGGATTTTGACCCGAACAACGAGCGAGCTTTGTTGTACCTGAAGGACATCGAAGCCACGCACAACATGCATGTGAATGAAGAGCAGGCACGTCAGGAAGCTCGCATGAAGCAGCTGCTGGGGCGCCCGGTCACAGACTTTGAATTGTCGGTCAGGAGTCGCAATTGCCTGGCAGCGATGAATATCAATTCGCTGGGCGATCTGACAGAAATCAGTGAACAGGAACTGCTGGCCGGCAAAAACTTCGGCGAAACATCACTGACAGAAATCCGTGAGCTGCTGGCAGCCCACAGTCTGCACATCGGCCTGCATTTGCACAAGATGCACTCCCGCGAGAGCTTCACGGACACGAATCTGACACCGGAAGAACAGGCGACGATGAATCGTCCGATCAGTGACCTGAATCTTTCTGTCCGTTCACGTAAATGTATGACGCGTCTGGCAATCCAGACACTCGGTCAGATCCTGCAGCGGACGCCCGACGAATTGCTCGCCAGCCGAAATTTCGGCGTCACATCGCTGAACGAGATTCGAGCCAAACTTCTGGAAATGGGGCTGAAGTTGCGGAACGACTGAATCGGTTGAAACGACGTCGAAAAACGAACGTGTCTCAGGCAAACCTAACCC
The DNA here is from genome assembly GCA_039831615.1 of Planctomycetaceae bacterium. GTDB lineage: Bacteria > Planctomycetota > Planctomycetia > Planctomycetales > Planctomycetaceae > S139-18. The sequence goes on along the minus strand of JBDOMX010000098.1, from coordinate 382 downwards.
GGTAGTGTAATTGGTAGCACAACAGTTTTTGGTTCTGTTAGTTCAGGTTCAAGTCCTGGCCGGGTTAATCGCTACACCCTCGTTTGACGTGTAAAAACGCTGCTGATCAGCGTTTTTGTTGCCTTTGGGAGTTGCCACCTGGGTTGCCACTTTTGGCCGTTTCGCACCATTTCGCGTGTCTAAGTTGCCACCTGGGTTGCCACCTGTGAACGCCGGTTTCGCGTTGAATGCTTCCACGTCATCGGCGGTGTGCTGGACGTAGTTTTTCCGCTGGACTGTGACACTGTGTCCAATCCAGTTTGCGACCAGGTCGGCTCGCTCACCAGCTTTCAGCCACTGCGTTTCACAGCTTGCACGCAGATTCTGAAACAGCTTCGGCCAT
>JBDOMX010001187.1:0-6914 GCA_039831615.1 Planctomycetaceae bacterium | reverse complement strand
CCGGCAAGGGCGGCAAGGGCATAATCACAATCATGGATGACAGCGTCGTCATCGACCTGTCGAACGACCCCGAAAGCGATTGGGCTGAGTATGACGGCAAGCGTTACACGAAGTCGGGCGTGAACGCGAATCTAAAGCTCACACTTCCCGGACCGCGCACGGGGGCCATGCAGTCGCCGCCGTCGCTGTTTTGGTCATTGATCCTTCTTGTGTCAGCTCTCGGATTCGGAGGCTGGGCGTGGACCCTGGCCGTGCAGATCGTGAAAACAACCATGAGTCGTGGCAAGACCCTCAAACGGTTTCATACCGATTTGTTTGGCTCGATGGCCATGGGGTTTCGGTCAATTTTTTGGCCGGCTGTTTTGCTGTGGCCGTTTCTCGTGATTCCGCTCCTGATTCTGCAGTTCACGGGGAACGTGATTGCTGCCGGAATCGTTTGCGCATGCTTCTACGCCATCCCGCTCCTGCTGTTTCTGCCGTCCGCGCTGGTGCACCTGACCCAGAAGTACACATACCGGGCCTGGCTGCTGAACTGGGTGTCACTGGATTTTATTAAAACCATCCTGCCGACTCTGTACGTCAGCTCTCTGATGATTGGACTTGTCCTGCTGATCCCGCTTGCCGGCGCTATTCTGATGGCTCTCTTTTACGACAGCATGACCGCTTTCTACACCGTCAACGTGGAGACTCAGATTCTTGCGTCGCTGATGGAATACACGCCTGAATCCGGAGTCACCTTCTTTTCATTTGCATTTCTTAGACTGCCTCTGATGGCAACGATCACGTTCACCGGATCGATGATTGTTTGTGGAATGCTGGCGTTTCCTGCCTTGTTCATGATGAGAGTTTATGGATTATTCGGCTATTACTTCAGACCCGATCTTTCGCTGATTAATGAACAGACCGAACTGGCGCCGGCTGGATTTGGTCCGCGGTTTCTGGCGTCGCTGATTGACTCTCTGCTGCTGCTGGTGATGGCCGGCGTGGCGTATTTTTGTGGAACCTACACGACAAAGCTGTTTGCGGGCCTGTACGGTTTCACGGAGGGAACGGTGTTGATTGCCTCCGTCGCGTTTACGGTTGCGTTCACCTTGGTGCTGTGGGGAACTTACTTCGCCACCTGGGAATCAGGTCAGAATCGCGCCACCCTCGGCAAGGTGGCCCTGGGAATGATCGTGTTAACTGACAAGGACGAAGCCTTAACGCTCAACAAGGCACTCGGCCGGGCAGCGGCCGGGTTGCTGACAATGTCCACTCTGTTTATCGGGTTTGCCATGTGTACATTTCACCCTGGCAGACGTTCGTTGCACGACATCATTACGAAAACGAAGGTCGTGTGGCGTGGTGAAGGTGACGATCGGTAGTGAGTTGGTCCGGCATTCGTAAGGAACGAATTATGACTCTTCAGGATATTCCGACGCGGCCCGACGGCCGATTGATGACCGCTGCAGCGATGTTGCTCTGTCTGATGACCAGTGGCCGAACTGGCCGCGCTGTTGAGAGTATTCCTCAGATCCTGCGGACGTATTGCGCTGGCTGTCACAACAATGTTGACCGTGAGGCAGGTGTTTCACTGCTGTCCGCAGCGACCATTCATGAAGGATCAGAAAACGGGCCTCTGCTGGACAAAGATGACGTTAACGACAGCCGCCTGCTGCAGGTGCTGAGCGAGGGGGCCAGCCTTGCCATGCCGCCGCCCGATGAAGCTCAGCCAACCGCTGAGGAGCAGGAGGCACTGCGACAATGGGTTTTGAAAGGTGCACCGCTGGAGGGTTCCATCGCGATGCCTCAGGTGCCGAAGATCACGGTGCGTCAGCCGGCGGATCCGCTGCTGTCGGCTGTGCGGCTGAACGATGACGAAGTCTGTGTCGGTGGAGTCAATTCAATCTTTCGCCTCAATCCTGCAAGCGGTGACAGAGCGTGGACGACAAAAGAAGAGTTTGGGAAAGTCACTCGACTGACCTTGTCGTCTGACGGTCGCTGGCTGGTGGCCGCATGTGGGACTCCGGGCGTCGAAGGCCAGGCCGTCATACTGCAGGCTGCTGATGGCCAGCTGGTGCGACGGTTCTCTGGGCATGCGGATGCTGTTTACGCGGCCGTGCTGGATGCCAGCGGAACTCGACTGGCGACAGCCGGATATGATCGACGGATCCTGATTCACGACGTGGAGACGCAGGAGGTGTTGCAGGTCCTTTCCGGTCACAATGGGAGTGTCTTCGACCTGAGCTTCGATCCAACCGGGCAGGTCTTGTGCAGTGCCAGCGCGGACGCGACCGTCAAAATATGGAATGTCACCACCGGCGAGCGACTGGATACTCTCAGCCAGCCGCAGGCTGAACAGTATTGCATCGCTGTGACTCCTGATGGCCGCCGAATTGTGGCCGCCGGATCAGACAATCGCATTCGAGTGTGGTCGCTCGTGTCTCTGCAGTCGGCACAGATCAATCCCCTTTTGAGCTCCACGTTTGGGCACGAGCAGGCGATTACCTCACTGGCACTTTCGCCTTCTGGTGACCGCCTGGCAACGGCGGCCGAAGACGGCACCCTGCGGGTCTGGACGCTCCAGCCGTGTACTCAGCTGGCGACTTTGTCATCGCAGGACAGCCTCGTGACGTCCATCGCATTCCTGAACGATCGACAGCTGCTGGTCACGCGTCTGGACGGTTCCTTTGCGTTGCAGCCGATTCCTGAGGTGACTCCGAAGGTGACTGCCACAGTCCGGCAACCGATCATGCAGTCCGCAGGTGATGCCCTGGCGCAACTGATAGAAGTTGACGAAGCAGAAGGCAATGACACGGCAGAAGATGCGGAACAGGTGACGGTGCCGGTCCGCGTCAACGGCACAATTCATCGGGACGGGGGGCCCGATCAGGATTGCTATCAGTTTTCCGCGACCGCCGGCCAAACGCTGGTATTGGAAGTCTTTGCAGCCAGCAATGAATCTCCGCTTGATTCCGTTGTGGAGGTACTCGATCAAACCGGGACCCCGGTGCTGCGCACGCGATTGCAGGCTGTCCGCGATTCCTGGTTTACGTTCCGGGGCAAGGACTCGGACACGTCCGACGACTTTAGAGTGTTCTACTGGCAGGAAATGGAGTTGAACGACTTTCTCTATTCTGATGGGGAAGTTGTTCGTTTGTGGCATTACCCGCGAGGTCCCGATTCCGGCTTTCGAGTTTATCCCGGATTTGGATCAAGGCACACGTATTTCGGCACGACGCCGACCGCCCACGCATTGCTTGCACCCTGTTATGTCGTTGTGCCGCGTGCACCTGAAGAATCGATCACACCGAATGGCTTACCCGTGTTCCCGGTCTACTATCGTAATGATGACGATCCCGAGCGTAAGAGAGGCAGTGATTCGCGGTTGTTCTTTACCGCTCCCGTGAATGGACTGTGGACGGCTCGCGTGACGGATGCGCGGGGATTTCAGGGGGCCGACTACACCTATCAGCTCGATATTAGAACGCCAAAGCCCGGGTGCAATGTTTCCCTCAACACAAAGAAGCTGCAGATCGCCGTCGGTACCGGCGGGGAACTGGAGTTCACTGCGGATCGGATTGACGGTTTCACCGGTCCGATCACGATCGAGGGTCATGGTCTTCCTCCCGGCATCGCCATGTCCGGACCGGCTGTCATTGAAGAGCATCAGCTGAGGTCTCGTGCCAGTCTGTTTGCCACAACGGGAGCAGCAACGCCCACGCCTGACCAGCTCGCCGAGATTCAGTTCCTTGCAACCGCCGAAATCAACGGAGAGCTGGTTCAAAAGACACTCGAAGGGCTTGAAGAGCTGACCGTATCGGATTCATCAAAACTCATCGTTCATATCGATTCAGAAAACGGCGTGCGGACGACGGCGGATGGCCCGCTGCAGCTGAATATTCGGCCAGGGGAAACGATTCGGGCATTCGTGCGGCTGGATCGCAACGGCGCGGACGGTATTGTTTCCTTCGGCAAGGAGGATGCAGGACGCAGTCTGCCTCATGGAGTTTACATTGCCAACACCGGACTAAACGGGTTGCTGCTGCCCGCCGACACGAACGAACGTGAGTTCTTCATCACGGCCGCCCCGATCGTGCCACCCGGTCGGCACCGATTGTTTTTGAAATCGAACATCGAGGGCATCACCTCTCTTCCTGTCAGCCTTGAAGTTCTGCCAACGGCGAATTCAGGCGGGCCGGTGGCGACTCGATGACCATCCGGATGTGACTGACGTCCCCGGGCTCTCCGGGAACGCCGCTCTTCCCCTCAACGTGCTCTTCAGTATCGACCCAGAATCCAGCCGATGATCTCATTTCTCCAACGCCACTGGTTTCTGGTGGCGCTGCTGCTGTTTCTTCCGCTGGGCATCGCGCTGGGTCGTGCCGATTCGATCTCCTGGCTGAATACGCTGGTCGATATCCTTCCGACCTCGCTGTGCACTGGTGGGATTCTGTTTCTCATGTCAGTGACACTGGACACCGGCAAGCTGATGCAGTCTTTGCGGCAGCCGTATCCGGTGATCACCGCCTGCACAATCAACATGCTGTTGATGCCGCTGCTGTGTCTGCCATTATTGATCCTGCAGCAGACGCCGGACTTCAAGGTCGGACTGTTGATTGCAGCGTCTGTTCCGTGCACGATGGCCGCAGCGTCCGTGTGGACACGGAAGGCCGAAGGAAATGATGCGGTGTCGCTGCTGGTGACGCTGGTGACAAATGGGTTCTGCTTCGTGGTGACACCGGCCTGGATGGAGCTGGGACGTGTTGTGTTCGCGACAGCCGATACAGCAAGTGCGGTCTCCTTCGGCGAGATGATGTTGAGACTGACCGTTGGTGCCCTGGTGCCCGCTCTGCTGGGGCAACTCGCTCGGACCCGCGTCGGAATTCGGAGGCGAGTGGACAGCAACAGGAGCGCGATCAGCAACACGGCTCAGGCCATCATTCTGGCACTGGTCTTCATCTCTTCGTTTAAGGGAGGGCAGAAATTTGATTTCGACGGGACCGGCGGATTGCCGCACCAGGCTTTGTTGATCGTCTGGGGGAGCTGCATCGTACTGCACCTGGCCGCCGCCTCACTGGGTTGGCTGGCCGGCGGGTTGTTCGGTTTTGCAGAGCGTGACCGGCGCGCGGTGGTGCTGGCGGGAAGTCAAAAGACACTGCCGATCGGACTCCTGGTATCAGAAGCGACCGGGATGCCGTTCTCAATTATTCCGATGCTGATGTTTCACGCGTCGCAGCTGTTTATCGATACGTGGATCGCGAACCGTCTGCGAAAACGTGGCAGCAAAGAATCGTTTTCCGATTGATGCGGTGGTGGTGCGTGGAGTTTTCCGGACAGGCAGCTGTTCGCGGCCCGGTGTTTCAGGCAATCCATCGTTCGCTGCAGCGACGCGTTCACAGCGGATCATGCTGATTTGTGGCCGCGGAGGAAGGGCCAGAGCCGATCATTCATTGCCCCCGTGAGCCTGAACCCGCCACGACTTTTCGAAAACTGTTTTCAGGGGACTCCCTCAATGTCCGATCGAAACTCAGGCAGCGCGTTGTCGTGTCGCAGAGCCCATGAGGGCGACATCGACATGATTACGCAGTTCAATCTGCAACTGGCAGCGGAAACCGAAGGCAAGTCTCTCGACCCGGATACCATCCGCACCGGTGTGTCGCGGGGAATGCAGCAGTTTCCCGAGGCCCAGTACTTTGTGGCCGAGCGTGAGAAACATGTTGTGGGCCAGCTGATGTTTACTCGCGAATGGAGCGACTGGCGGAATGGCTGGATGTTGTGGCTGCAGAGTGTTTACGTGCAACCGGACTTGCGCAGTCACGGAGTCTTCCGTTGCCTGCTGAATGAATCCCTGGCGGCTGTCAGGACAGACATGGATGCGATTGGTCTGCGGCTCTATGTCGACCATGCCAACGAAGGCGCGATCGAGGTCTATGCAAGACTCGGATTTGAAGACGCTGGCTATCGAATGATGGAGATCGTTCCGCTGAACCGCGCCTCGCATTCTGAAGCCTGACTGACTTTTTGGGCTGGCCAGATGAGGACACAGCTTCCGATGATCACAACGGTTCAAACGGAACGTGCCGGCCGGCAGCGGTTGCCTTCAGCGTCCGCTTTACTGACCGGTCAACGGACGGCCTGCAGCGTATGACGCTGGTTCGTGGCCGCGGCGGCAGTGCCACCGCCCATCATCCTTTGCCCCCGCGAGCCGGACCCCGACACCATTCTTCGAAAACGGCTCACGCCGATCACTCGGCAGAAGCGTCCTTCTCGACGGCTTCGTCAGTTTCTTCCTGGAGGGCGGGACTCTTGAGAACCCGGTGTCGGGTGTGGTTGCCGAGGGCCAGTTGCCATGTTCCGTCGTTGTCACGAAATGTGACCACACGAGCTTCGATGGCCACAATCTCGGCAGCGATATTGGCGACTTGCAGCAAATCGCCAACATGCAGTTTCTGCTGGGAATTTGTGCGGGTGTTCTCGAACCATGCTTCGGGTCGGCCATCCTTCCGGACACTCGCCGTCAGTACTGTGAACCGGGCGTCGTCATCTTTCACTTCAATGGTGACGGACTTTGTCGTTGATGCCGGTGGGTCACCCTGATCTGTCACTTTCACGTTGACCGTGTGCGTCCCGGGCGCAAATGTAAGCGGTGGATTCCATGTCAGCACGCCCGTTTGACCGTCGATTGCGAGGCCTTCCGGCAGGTTCTCAGCTTCCAGAGCGTACGTAAGATTCTCCGGACCGGCATCGTCAGTCGCTGTAACTGCTAATTCGATTCCCTGCCCAAGCAGGGCCACCGCGGTGTCATTGATCGTAAGCTCGGGAGGTTGATTGGGCACCTTGACCGTGAACGTCACCGTCTGTTGCAGTTTCAATTCAGGGTTGTTCTGTTGAGCAGCGACGACGGTCGCCTGGTATGCCTGAGGTTCCTGATC
>JBDOMX010000464.1:775-6914 GCA_039831615.1 Planctomycetaceae bacterium | reverse complement strand
GGACATGCTGACGACGTTACGCCGCAAAAGCTGGGAGGATAAATTATCGGAGGTGTCGCTCACGACGACCCAGCGCAATAATAATCTGGAACAGCTAACCTACCTCGCTACGCTCGCCGGATGACATCCGAGAAGTGCGAAACTGGAACTAAGAGGGAACCGTATTGCCAGGGATCTCACGACGATGACATGCGGGACTCTCACCGTTCGGCGGCGAGACCGAACAGTCTCGCCGCCAGGCCGCCGAAGATCTCAGCACATTCGGCATGTGATGTCGTTTCAAGCTCGTGCAGGGGGAACTGCAGGGCATTGGCATAGCCCTCACGGAAGCTGACCGGTGGGAAGTCACTGCCCCACATCACTCGTCCGGCAAAAGCATCGCATGCTCTGTGCAGGAGTCGCAGACCGGAGCGTTCGAATGGAAAATGAGTCGTCACCGGAATCCTGCGTCGACAGAATTCACCCAGACCATGGATTTTTATGTAGGCGTTGGAGCAACGGCCCAGAGCAAACACCTCGTCACGAACAGTCTCAGTCACTGCCTCGTCCCACTCTGCAATCCCGCCAAGGTGCTCGATGATCACCGGGAGTGTTGGAAACGAGTCGAGAATTTCGGCAAATGCTGCGGAAGCGAATGCCGACGCTGCGCCAAAGCAGGACACGACCAAACCCAGTTCCGCCGACGCGCGCCAGACCGCCTGCGGATCGTCGGGCCTGAGCCGAACGCCTTTGGCTCCCTGTGCCGCCAGGCACTCCAGCCGCTGCGGCGCGTCGGACGCGGACGGATCGACCAGCACGACAGACGCGAAACGACCCGGATATCGCCGTTCGCATTCGAACTGGTACTCGTTGTCGTATTGCCCCTGCATTTGCACAAGCACGGCGTGACCGACTCCGTTTCGATCCATCTGCCCGATCAGACTTTCGACGGGTTCGTACCAACACGGCGAGACATGGCAATGAGAATCGACGATGAGCACGTGAACAGACTCGCTGGCTTCAAATGGAAGGTGAGAGGAAACGGAATGAGCGAATGCATCCTTCTCAGGCGAAATTCCGGGCACGTCGGGAAGCGGTCCGATTTCGCGCTAATACCACACTGATTTGTCGACGATATTCCGGAGAGGCCTGTTTTCAGCAAACCGACGGGCATTGTCGATCAGAATGTCAAACTGGCGCTCTGGAATATTATCGGCGTCCATTGCGGCAATGTGCGGGGTCAACACAACGTTTGGAAGTGTCCAGAGTTTGTGGTCTTCCGGAAGGGGTTCGAGCTCGAACACGTCCAGAGCGCATCCGGCGATCTCTCGTTGTTCAATCGCCACCACCAGATCGTCAAGTCTGGTTGTCAACCCCCGTCCAATGTTGATGAAAAATGAGGTGGGCTTCATCAGACTGAATCGCGCCGAGTTCCACATGCCTTCCGTCTCGGGAGTGTGCGGGACAGTCACGACCACAAAGTCCGCCTGCGGCAACAGCGTGTCGAGTTCGTTCGGTTGATGCTTTTCAAGCGACGGGACGTCATATTCCCACCTGGCATCGACACCGATGACGCGCATGCCGAACGCAGAAAACAGTTTGGCTGCCTCCTGTCCAATCCCACCGACACCAACGATCAGCGCCGTCGAACCGATCAGATCGACGTAGCGATTTCTGCGGGCGTCCGGATTCCATTTGCGCTGCCGTTGCGCTTCCATGTAGTCGGGCAACCCTCGTGCGAGGCACAGGACATACATCATGATATGCTGGGCAATGTGATCGTTGAATGTCCCGCGCGGGTTCGTGACCACAACCGGATGCTCCATGAGTGCCTCATAGTAGAAGTCGGCTGGTGGCGCAATCTGCGGACTCTGCAGCCAGCGGAGCTTTTTCGCCAGCGGGAGCAGATCTGGGGGCACCCAGCCGAATACAGCCTCTGCATCGCCAATTTCCTGACGTGCTTCTTCGGCGCTGTTGGCACAAACAATCCGGAATTCCGGCAGCATTGTCGGCATCCGTTCCGCCCAGCTCCGTTTGAGATCATCGAATGGCGGCATGATCACGAGTTTGAGCAATTTTGATCTCCGCTGGTATCGTGACGATGGAGTCGTTGTCCGGCCGAAACACGTAGCCGACCGTGGTTCAATTGAAGACAGCACAGACGCGAGTCTTCATCGAACGGGAGTTTCCGATCACTTAATCGTAGCTTGTTTTGAAGATAGAACAAAGACAGCCGGATCGCACGGCATGATCCCTGCACCTGAAAGACGGTGGCGAGAAACGCCCGCGAACTCAGGCCGTGTCCGTGGATAGAAATTTGCAACACCGGCCGGCGACCGATTCATGCCGATCATCGCTGGGACGTCCCGCAGTGCTGGACTGAATCTGTAAATCACATCAGTTCGCCCATGAGACCGGGTATTCTGAGCAGCGTCCATCCGGTACCACCGAAACCAAGCGCACCTAACATGGCGTACATGGACATGGCCTCCCAGAATCGAAATGGCTCGTGTTCGCGACCGATATCGTGCCAGTCCAACGAACCTTCCGGACCGAAAAAGATCTTCCCGGTCTTTTTAGCTTTCGCCATTTTCTCAGCAGCAAAGCAGGTCACTCCGATCGACAGAGCCAGTGTGAGAAGCATCAAGAGCAGCGCCATCATTTCCGGTCCGTCCGATCACCTAAAATACACCGTGATTCGCCAATGATATCTCAAGCGAAAGAAGGGCAATTCTATTACACACGAAGCTGAATCTTGTCCGGGACAGCAGACAGACGTATGATCGGACGTGTGCCTCTGATTCACAGCAATACGACGACGGGAACGCATTCTTCACTGCACGCTGTCGCAACAGCGGCTGATGGTGGCCGGTTGAAGAAGCTTGCAGCGACCGCGATCGCGCTGGCCGCACTCCTGTTCCACGCGGTATTGGCGTATGGCAGTCACCGGCCAAATATTCTGCTCATTACGTGTGATAATCTCGGCTACGGCGACCTGCCCTCTTACAACCCGGAAACCGATCTCCAGGCGCCGCATCTCGACCGCCTGGCTTCGCAGGGTGCAAGGCTGACGGGCTTTTACACCGCATCACCGACCTGTACGGTTTCCCGAGCCTGCCTGCTGACCGGTCGGATCCCGCAGCGGCACGGGCTGGTTGATCAGTTACCGGGTGTGGAGGGCAACTACGGTGTCGGTTTGAAGCACCGCGAGAAACTGTTGCCGGAGTTTCTCAAAAAGGCTCCGACACAATACGCAACGGGCTGCTTTGGAAAATGGAATATCGGGTTCGCTCCGGGCTCACGTCCCACCGACCGAGGATTCGACGAATTCATCGGGCATGCTTCTGGCAACATCGACTACTATCAACACAACTATCGTGAACAGCACGATCTCTATCGCGGCATCAGGGAACTTCATCGTGAAGGTGAATACTCGACCGACGTATTCGCCGACGCCGCGATCGACTTCATGCAGCGTCACGGCGCTGCCGGACGTCCCTGGTTCTGCTACCTGCCTTTCAACGCCCCGCACTTCCCCACCGCTGGCAACAAGCGAAACGGACGGCCGAACATCTGGCAGGCTCCCGACGATGCTTTCGAGGCGATCGGACTCTCGCCGAACGAGACCAATCCGCGGCGGCGTTACGCGGCCGTCGTGTTCGCACTGGACCGCGCGATCGGGCGCGTCCTGGGGGCGATTGATGCAGCCGGCCAGGCGCAGAATACGTTCGTGTTTTTTATGTCCGACAACGGAGCGTTTCGACTCAATCGCCCTGGACTGGATGTTGGGATCAATGATCCACTCCGGAGTGGCGGAGTGACATGCTGGGAAGGAGGGTTGCGCGTCGCAGCGATTGCGCGCTGGCCACACCGGATCACAGCCGGCTCAGTGATTTCCGAGCCATTCTGGTCGCCTGACCTTCTCATTGCGTGTGCCATCCTGTCCGGCGCCACGCTGCCGAAAGACATTGTCTTCGACGGAAAAGATCCAATACCGCTGCTGACCACCACGTCGCGTTCGTCGCACGAGTCGTTCTACTTCGAATACCGTCAGCATGCTGCTCTGCGCAAGGGTGACTGGAAAATCATTCGCGAGCATTCTGACCAGCCCTGGCAATTGTTTCATCTCAACAGCGACGCGCACGAGTTGCATAATCTGGCAAATGGCCGATCAGAGAAAGTTAACGAGTTGCAGGATTCGTTCCAGGCCTGGAGAACAACGTTTCGTCATGAGGAATGAATGAATGTCGGTCGTCACGAACCAATCGCATCACGCGATGCGGCGGACGTTCAATCAGATGCCTTTGGAGTCCGTGTCGTGAAACCGCCGGAGCGTGTGCTGGTATGTGGCTGCCACATGCAGACCGAAGAAAGTCCCGGAGCAGGGATGAACGTGCGGGAGTTTCAATGACCACCACGACTGCGGTGGACAGTCAGTCGCGCGAACGATGTTACTGGTGTCACTCCGGTCGCATAACTTTCGAGAGAACTACGAGAAAACAAATCCATCTTTCGAATTATAGCCCAGCCAGCGGCTCGCTTCTTTCAGGCTCCAAACCATGTCTTCGTTTTGACTCATCGCGTTCACCACAATGCAGGGTTCCGGCCAGAGCTCGCTGCTGGCGAAGAGTGCCTGGCTGTGGAGCTGAAGAAAGTCGCGGTTGGAGAGCCACATCAACTTGAACCAGCGGTCGTTCCTGGCAGCCTCTGCGTCATCATTCGCAGTGTCGGATGAATCCTGAGTTGGCGTGCCGGCGCCTGAAAGAGTGGCTGCGAGGTTCTCGCCCGGCTGGCACCAGCCGATGCGAGTGCAAACGAATTCCGTCCTGCCGCCCGACTGAAGAGCCAACGCGCGACATGCGCGTTCTCCCGCACTTTTGGCGACTGCATAGATCGTGGAATCCATGGCGACAGCACCCGCTGTCCAGACAGTCCCGACCGCATGGTCGAGGCCAGTGGTCAATTCCCCCGCCCCAATCGACTCGCTCAACGGTAAATCCTTGTACCGTCCCATCACATGATTGGACGAAGCAAACACGAATCGCTCGACTCCTGCAGCCACCGCTGCGTTGGCGACGTTCAATGTCATGTCCAGCGAGTTATTGGCGTCGTTCCAGGTCGCTTCCGGGTATGGATTCTGCGCTGCAAAGTGAACAACTGCATCCGACTGTTCAATCACCTCGCGCCAGCGTTGATCCGCATGATCAGTCAGATCGGCGCGCACAAACGTGACCTTCTCGTGGCCATCGAGCTGACGTAATTCGCTGTATTGCTCGCCGGTCGGTAGTTCGAGCGAGAGTCCGAACACCTGTTCGACGTCCGTCTGCCTCACCAGGTGGCACAGCAGTTTCCAGCCGAGATTGCCACAGGCTCCCGAGATTGTGGGGCGACTTATGCTGTTGTTCAATGTTATCGTTACCCGATCGTTGTCGCGGAGAGGCTGTGGTTCAGATCAAGTCGGAACATAGACTCATCCCATCACTCAATAAGCCGGACGACACGTTGACAGTTCACGGGCCTGCTGAGGCTGTGATTGTTTGTTAACTCATAATCGCCAAACATGACAAACGTCAAGCGAACCGACTTTTCGATTCAAAGGATGAGCAGTGCGGACATCGCACCGGCACTTTGTCTCTGCCGCGAGTGCGGCTGGAACCAACTGCGTGAGGATTGGCAGCGGCTGCTGGATTATGATCCGACCGGTTGCTTTGTGGCAATCTGCGACGGAAAGCTGGCCGGCACAGTGACCACGACGCGTTATGGCCGCGATCTCGGCTGGATCGGCATGATGCTCGTTGATCCCACTTTCCGCCGCCGGCGGATTGCCACCGCATTGATACAACACAGTGTCAGGTATTTGAAATCCAGATCGGTACGTTGCATTCAACTCGACGCGACGCCACACGGAGAGTTGGTTTACCGGAAACTTGGATTCGAGTGCGACTGGAAGTTCCATCGCTGGAGCCGGGAGGAATCGGCTGCCGGAATCCAGACCAACCCGCCGAATACCTCAACGCACCTGCCAGACGCAGCTGTGGCACTGGATCAAAGCGCGTTCGGCGCAGATCGGCGCGATTTCCTGAATCTCCTGGTCCAGGCGTCGTATATCCACGTCATGCGCGATGGGTACGGCATGTTGCGACCTGGGTTTCTTGCCTCC
>JBDOMX010000464.1:0-765 GCA_039831615.1 Planctomycetaceae bacterium | reverse complement strand
CCTATCTGGGACCAGTCTGCGCAACGACTCCGACGATTGCCGAATCGATCATCACGGTACTGTGTCGACGCGCCGATCAAACGATGTTCTGGGACATCCCGACGCCCAACAGGAATGCGATTCGGATCGCTCGGTCATTGGGTTTCGCGCCGATTCGCGATTTGATGCGGATGTCACTTGTCGGCACGCGTTCGGATCCAGACCTGCGGTTGCAGTACGCACTCGCTGATCCCGCTGCCGGATAACTTCGAAGTCGCATCCGTTTCATTCGGCAACCGGCTTGACGCAGCCGGCGCCATTTGGAACTTCGGATGTAACACTGACACAACCGGTCTGAACCAGGTTTAGGTCCAAAGAACTGATCATCAGTCATCCCGGCAACGAAATGATACCGACAAACGCAGCTTCCTCGCGTGTGCAAATCACAACGCGCAGCCTCGTTGATGGAAGGCCATTGCAAAACGGTGACGGACGGTCGACAATAGTGGGTACGACAGCTTTTTCAGCGATTCCCCGGAAATGTATCGAAGTCAATGAAACGCGCGTGCTCGACGTTCCTCGTTCTGGTGCTATCCGCTGGACTTTCGTTGCCATTGTCGGCCGACAATTCGTCAACAGCGCTGCAGTCTGCGTTCAACGAGCATTGCATTAAGTGTCACGGAAAAGGGGAATCGATTGAGGGCAGGATCAATCTGCTGACATTGAAATCGGGCGATCACGTTCGCCCCCAACTCCTGGAACAACTCGTTACGGTCCTGGAGGACC
>JBDOMX010000680.1:0-1680 GCA_039831615.1 Planctomycetaceae bacterium | reverse complement strand
CGGGCCAGTCTCGTATGCCAGCATGCCGGGCAGCGGCAGACTTACCAAATTGAACAACAACAGTTCGAGCGACTCACGCGAAAACTCTTAGAGCGCACCACGGACATCACCAAGCGATTGTTGAACGACAACAAGATGGGCTGGGCCCATGTCGATGTGGTGCTCACCACGGGTGGATCATCTCGGATGCCCATGATTCGAAACCGGCTCAAACAGTTGAGCGGCACAACTCTGAATTCAGCGCTCTCGCCGGATCAGTCGATCGCTCACGGAGCCACCTACTACGCCGGCATGTTGCTCAGTAACAAGAAATTTGCCAAATCGATTCTGAACACCGAAGCCACGCAACGACTGTCACAAATCAAGCAACACAGTGTCACCGCACGTGGCCTTGGCGTGCTGATCCGCGACATGAAAACTCGGAATAAGGTCCCACACTATTTGATCCCGGCCAACACCTCACTTCCCGCGTCCGAGACACACACTTTTGGAACAGTCGTTGCGAATCAAAAACGAGTGCATCTACAGATTGTTGAAAGCAGTACGTCCGAACAAAAGCCACCGGTCCGTCTTGGTGGATGCGTAATCGAGGATCTGCCGGCAAATCTCCCGGAAGGATCTGAAATCGCAGTGACAATCCAGTACGACCGACAAGCACGCGTACAAGTTTCGGCGCGAGATGTCACCAGCGGAAAGGCGGCCAGTACCGAAATTTTGCGGCAAGAGAACCTGGTCAATCAACTCGAATCCGACCCGTCAGCCAACACGGATTTAGCCTACGTCCGCACGGCACAAGACGACACGCCCCCTAAAAAACGCCGCGGCACGAAGGCTGCAGCCAAAGCGTTGCCATCCAGCCAGTCGCCCAACTCCAATCGACAAGAGAAACAACCGGCAAAGTCAGCCGAGCAAAAGCGACAAACTCTGAAACCGCGCCCGATCCCGACGCAAAAGCAATTGCGGAAGGAACTGGAACAGGCGGCTCAACCGGTTCCGTTGTGCAATGACTGTGGCGAGCCGCTCGATTTGCGAGGGCACTGCCCTGCCTGCGGACCGACGCTCCGAGTCGAAACGCCCCGCAAGAGACCAGCGAAGAGTCGCAAGAAACCACAGCCACACGCCGGTGCACAGAATGTCAAACGTCAGAAAGCGCCAGCCGCGCGCCGCCCCAAAGTCCCACTCCCTCCACCACCGGCCGACGACGAGATTCTGGAACTTGGTGAAAGCGGCTCGTCCGATCACTCTGCCACCAAGCGACCGAATCTCAAACGGGGTCCGCGTAAGAACAAGCCTTCGGCGGCCGAGAGTCCATCGGCCCAACAGCCTGTCGTCAAGAAGAAAAAGAGGGCTCCCGCTCAGCCTCCGAAGACGCGTCGCAAGGGCGGTAGTGCTCACGATTCCGGAGAGGACGAATTCTGGCAGCTCGTCGACTGAAGCGAATTGGGGCCGCATTCCTTGGGTGCTTCTTCGAATCGAAAGAAGGCGATAAGCCTCCAGAGTAGCCTATGAGAATTGATCGTATCGAGTTGTTTCATGTGGCGATGCCACTGATTTACCCCTGGCGTACGGCCTATGGCGAAGACACCGCCATCCACTCTGTGCTCTGCCGCATGTCTTCAGGATCGACGGATGGTTGGGGCGAAAGTGCGCCCTTCGCCGCTCCCTGTTACAGCCCGGAAT